>JAUXUE010000045.1 GCA_030681075.1 Candidatus Amesbacteria bacterium
CGGAGTTTCTTTGACCCAAATCGGTGCAAATTGGTTGATTGCTATATTACTCTCTATTTTTGTCCTGACACTAAAGCCAATCATAGTCATAATAATTTTATTGTTTCAGGGTTATGGGGCAAGGGTGGCTTTCATGACGGGATTGGCTCTTTCTCAAGTCTCGGAATTCTCTCTATTGTTAGCCGCTCTAGCTATTCGCACCAATCAAGCCGATGGCAGTATCCTGGCAATCGTCTCTATGGTCGGGATTATTACTATGATTTCCAGTAACTATTTGTCCCAAGGAGCAAATAAAATATATACTTTTGTTGCTCCATTTTTGACATGGATGGAACACAAAAAGAACCATAGTCTAAGTAAAACCCCAGCTCCCAGTGGTCATATCGTCTTGTTTGGACACAACAGAATTGGAAATATTATAAGACCGGTTCTGGAGTCACTAAGGAAACCCTTATTAATTGTCGATTTTGATCCAGAGGTAACCGAGCAATTAAAATCAATTCCCGATGTACAGGCGGTCTTTGGCGATATGTCAGACTCAGATCTTTATGAATCATTGGGTTTGACAAAAGCAGAACTGGTGGTCTCTACAGTTTCTGATTGTGATGACAATTTGTTACTTTTGAGCTATATTGGTAAATCAAAAAATCCTCCGATTTCTATCGTGGTCGCGGGAGATACAAATGATGCCCAAAAGCTATACCAGGCCGGAGCGGATTTAGTCATAATTCCCCATAGTATGGGAGGGGAATATTTGGCAACATTGTTTGAAGACCGGGGAATAAACAGAAATTATATAGTCAAGAGAGGCCAGATTCATGCTAAAAATTTGTAGCCTAATTTTCGCAATTGTTTTACTGACAATTGGAATAATAAGCTTCCAAAAACGGCTCTGGAAGGACAATGGCCGATTGATATTTTACAGTCTTAATCCTCTTATTTTGACCAGTCTTGATCCGGTTACTGACGAATTGATAAATGTTTTTTTGCCCGATAATATGGAAATAGAGTCGGTCGCGGGGCGAGGTACTTGGCTTGCCTCAAAAATTAGCCTTGCTGGGACACGTACGTGGATTACCAAATCTTTGGAGTGGCATTTGGCTATTGTTAACTTATATCACTATGACGATTTGAGTTTTTGGGATAAACTAAGATATTATTATCACAAACGTACCAGTGTATTAAAATCAATTAATTTAGTAGACACTGGTTTGGTTACTCTTCAAAAGACGACCGACGGAGTGGAACTTTACCAGCTGACACCGCATTGGTATCTCAAGGGTCAAGATTGGTTTGCATCGACAGAAATAATCAAACAAGGGCTGGCTGTAAGCCTAGTCAACACTACATCAATTAGCGGATTGGGGGCAAGAGGTGCCCGAATGTTGGAATCGATGGGAATAAGAGTAAGACAACTGTCCTCTACATCTGATAATTTGAAAAAATGCCGGATTTATGTCTCGCCCCAAACAGCAAAATTATCTGGCTTTCTTCAAATAAACAAAGCTTTTGGTTGTGAGGAAGTGCTCGATGAAAAACAAGAATTGGATATCAAAATAGAATTAGGTCAGGATATTGCCAAATTATTGTTCGGTTGATTCTTCAGGCTCGATGTCCTCACCACTTTTCATGACTGCTTGATCCTGATCCTCAGTAGACGAGACATCGGGCTTTTCGGCATGAACCAACTCAGGAGGAGTAAAGGCAGCATAAGTCAGCTTCTCGGTCATGGGAAATGGTGGAGTGTCTTTAAATTTTGAGGCTCTGCTACTTTCCCTTATAAATATCTTTAAATTGGCAGATTCGACCGATCTCACCCAAGCTGTAAATGTTGAACCGGCTTTGATAAATTGTTGCATTCTGGCTGCGAGATCTTCGGGTAGCCGTCCAAGATTGTGACCTGAGACTGTGGTTACGGCTACACAATGTTGGCGGGGGGCAATTTTGACAGGATCTCCAGGATGCATTCTCGATAACACCTTGGGTTCTGATGGGCGGGTTAGTGTTAGAGTTCTGGTAACTCCAGGCTCCTCAAGAAACATAGGGGCAGACGAGATAATTGAAGTCTGACGAACACCCCGCTCTATTTTTGAGGTGGTAACCAGCTGGAGGTTTTTTATTGCTATTGTATTAAATTTGTCTATTCTGAGGACTTTTTTGTATATTTCGGTTGATTTTGTCTTAAATCCAGTCTGAAAATAAGCACGGGCAAGTCGATTTAGAGCCTCAATATCACGAGGAGTAGACTTTAGAATCTGTAAGTTTAGTTTGACTGCCTCTTTCCAATTTCCGGTTAAAGCTGCCTTGATAGCCAAATTTTCCATAAGCTATAATATAGCATATGAGTGGGCATTCCAAGTGGGCAACAATTCACCGGGATAAAGAGTCCAATGATAGCAAGAGGGGAGCCTTGTTTACCAAATACGCTCATGCAATCACTATTGCAGCCAAAAGTCATGAAGAATATAAGCTAAGACTGGCTGTCGATAAAGCCAAAAGTATCAATATGCCCAAAGAAAATATCAAACGGGCTATTGACAGAGCAACGGGGGTAGATGCTGCAGCTTTGGAAGAAGTTCGATTTGAAGGGTTTTTATCTGGAGGGGTTGCAGTTATGATTGATGGATTGACAGACAGTAAATTGCGTTTTGCCCAAGAGGTGAGGACGATTCTGGAAAAGAGCGGGGGAACCCTGGGGAGTATGGGATCAGTAAGTTATATTTTTACTCCAGAACCAAATTATACTGTTGAAATAACAGACCCAGAAATTCAAGCAAAAATAGAAGCGGTTTTAGATAAGTTAGATAGTTTGGAGGATGTTTCCAAAATCTCGACGAATTATGCGTAAACGTCAGAAGTTTGTCATCTCATCAGTTGTGATTTCACTTGGAATTCTCCTGGCTCAGGCGGCTCCTCTTGAGTGGCGCTATGTTCTAATATTTTTATTATGTGGTCTGTCATATCTAATGTCTGCTTGGAGCTTATCTGAGGGCTTGGGTGGGGTAGAGTGGCTTACTGTACTTCTTCCTCAAGCAGTATTTACGGGAGCGGTCGGCTGGTTTTTTATTTTGCTTCCTGAAGTCTGGTGGGCAAGAATAGTCTTGGCTGCTTTATTTGCCATAGGCCATTATGCCCTTCTTTTATCTGGTAATATATTTTCTGTAGCAGCAATTCGGACTATCGCTTTACTTCGGGCTGCTCAGACGGTCTCACTGGTCATGACTCTAATGTCTGGATTTTTACTTTTTGATACTATAGTTTCATTTAGATTTCCGATCTTTGGATCGTCAATATTAGTTTTATTCTCTAGTTTATTACTTTCAATTCCCGCATTGTGGACTGTGGAAGTGGGGGAGACCCTCAATATCAAGATAGTCCTATATTCCCTTGTTATAGCCTTTCTCATGTCTATTCTCTCCATTTCAATTTCCTTTTGGCCAGCGACAATCTCCACCACTTCACTCTTCTTGACGTCTATGTTATATTGTCTCTTAGGACTCTCATCGCATCACTTTTCCCAGAGACTTTTCAAAAATACTGTCTGGGAGTATGTGATAGTAGGGAGTGTAGTTTTGATAACTGTTTTAGTTACAAGTTTATTATAGATGGAAAAAAAGAGTGATGGTACTTGGCATCATCGAAGTTTTATAGCACCTAGGAGATTTCCATCAAAAGAATATAGTAAGTTAGACTGGATTTGGATAAGAGTTGGGTGGAAAGAATTTGAACTGGTACCGAGAAATGGAGCACCTATGCCGGACGTTCCACTCACAAAACAGAAGAGGATAACTAGTTTTGTTGCTGAATCAGCAAAAAAATACGAGTAGATTTTCACAAGGGGAGAGGGGAGTTTTCACATAACCTATAGTATAATGATATAGTATGATATGATGTTGTGGATAACTAATTTCTAATGAGAGTGAGACGGTATAGAGGGAAATAGATAGAAAAAGAAGAAACAGGAAATAAATAACTGAAGTGATCAAGAGAGCGAGAGGAATGCGCTTCTCTGGCGCTGATGTGTACCCATTGACAAGACCTCTGAAACTGAGTATATTATCACTAATGCTCAGTTACTGTACATGGAGAAGTAGCGCATAGTGCGATTTAATCATTTAATCAAATGTTCATTTAAACATTTAACGTTACTATATATAATTGATTACACTCACCTATTAATTTATAAATCTCTAAAAATCCATTTCCAAATCATACCCGAATATATATGAACCGCAATATTGATCTGACTGACGCCGACGACTTCCTCCTTTATATCAAAACCCAAAATTATTCTGCCGAGACAATTTATAATTATGAGCAGGATTTGAAACAACTCCAAAATTTTTTGATTGAGGAAAAAATTTCATTTTCTGACCTGTCTAAGCAGAATATCAATAGGTTTAAGGTCTATCTAACAAGCCGTGAACGAAAACAGCCGTTTGGGGGCACTACAGCGCCTCGTAAGCTCGAGCCACGCTCAATCAATAGGATATTGTCGTCACTGCGAAGTTACCTGAAGTACTTAATTGAAATGGACAAGCCGGTCCCGATTCCACCAGATGCAATCCATATGGTCAAGACCGATAAAAAACATGGACAAGTGGCAGAACTTCATGATTTGGTAAGACTGGTCGAATATCCTGAAACGTCCGAAAAGAATTCTTTTGTGGGAATGCGAAACCGCTGCATGTTGGAAGTTTTGCTGGCAACCGGAATGCGTATTTCGGAGCTGGTATCTTTAAACCGTGATCAGCTGGATGGCACCGGAAAATTGTTTGTCCGCGGTAAAGGACGCAAAGAAAGATTTGTCTATTTGACTGACAGGGCAATCAAAATTCTTGAGAAGTACTTGAGTATCCGCCAGGATACCTGTCCTGCCATGTTTGTGTCATTGCGAGGCGCCAATGCTG
Source organism: Candidatus Amesbacteria bacterium (assembly GCA_030681075.1). Classification (GTDB taxonomy): domain Bacteria; phylum Patescibacteriota; class Microgenomatia; order CAZETR01; family Amesbacteraceae; genus JACRNA01. Next base: position 4,911 of record JAUXUE010000045.1, read on the forward strand.
GCAAATCTACAAACAGGGTATCGCCAAATTATTTGCAGATGAAGATCAAGGAATATAAAGAGAAACTGAGAATTATTGTACCCACATCGGCACATAGTCTAAGACATGGATTTGCCACATATTTGGCTGAATCCGGGGCCAATCCAGCTGCAATTCAAATACTGCTTGGTCATGAATCTTTGGATACTACCACTCGGTACGTCCATGCTTCAGATAAATTTGCCCAAGAGACCCATAGTAAATTTCATCCCCTGCCCCATTGACATTTTGTGATGCATTGTTGATACTATAAACAGAAATATTTATCACAATGAACATTACGGTAATATACAACTCATCTGATAGTGACGAGCCTTCAGATCAGGATACAAAAAAGAGTGCACAAGAAGTAGCAGAGGCTTTGGGTGCGGCTCTCTTTCCAATAACTAAATCTCAAATTGAAAATATCAAATCCATCAAGGCTGATCTGGTATTTAATTTGATTGAGTGGACAGGGCATGAGGCCAAATATGCAAGTCAAGTAGTCGAAATTCTGAACGAGTTGAAAATGCCCTATACTGGCTCAGGAATCTATGGTCTGGATGTGTCAAATGACAAAGTCAAAATGAAACAAAAATTTGATGAATTGGGAATCCCAACTCCAAGATATCAAATTTATGACAAAGAATTTATTGCCAACAATTTGCAATTTCCTGTCATCGCTAAGCTGGCTTCCGAACATTGTAGTATTGGGCTGGATGAAACCAATATTGTTTTCAATACCGAAAGTCTGCGCGAAAAAATAATAGATCTGCGAAGCCAGTATGATATGCCGATACTGGTCGAAGAATTTATTGATGGTGAAGAGGTGCACGTCTCGGTACTGGATAAAGAGGGTGCTCCGTGGGTCCTGCCCCCAGATAGAATTGTCTTTGATGAATCTGGAAAAAAGTCTATATTAAGCCACAATGCCAAATGGGAAGGCGGAAAGATAAATTCCAATTGGGCTGAATTTGAGGAGTATGACAAAGAATTGAAATCTCAAATTATCGACGCCTCGACAAAATGTTATATCGGTCTCGGTGGCCGGAGTTACTGCCGGATAGATATTAGAGTCAAAGGTGATGACTTTTATATTTTGGAAATAAATAATAATCCCGGCATTGATTGGGATGAAGATAACGCTCTCTGCCACAGCGCCAAGAAAGCCGGCTTTGCTGATTTCAAATCGTTACTTACCCATATTGTAAATGACGCCCTTAAGTATTGATTATCCGATATCTGTAGCTATCCTCTACACGACTTATGATCCGGACACTGTAGAAGTCGCTATGCAAATGAACGAATCCCTGACTTCTTGTGGACACAAAGTCAGGATGTTTGAGACCACTTCCCGAAACTGGAAAAAAGCCCTTCGAGTTCCGGGTGACGTCGTCATAAACTGGATTGAAGACGAAAATACCGATTGGAAGCTCTGGGCCAAGGTCGGGCATAATCTAGAATTGCTTCATCGAGCCCAATTGGGATTTAATTCAAGGCTCATCCCCTACTCTTTGTCTAAAATAAAAATGAAAAGAAGGCTGTTAAATTATGGTCTTGCCACCCCTGCATTCCGAGTAATCAGAAAGCTTGGCAATATGGCGAATTTTAGAGGCTTAAACTTCCCACTTATTGTCAAGCCTGCCGGAGAACATGCCAGCGCTGGTATCACTCAGGATTCAGTAGTAATTGATCACAAAGAAATGGCCGATCAGGCTAGATATTTATTTAAAAAATACGGAGGAGAAATATTAGTAGAAGAATATATCGAAGGACTGGAATTACATGTTACAGTAATTGGAAACAAACGGCATATCATTCCTCTTCCCTATGCCCAAGTAAATTATAAAGGTGAGTTTAAGGACAACTGGAATGTCTATACCTATAATGCCAAATGGAACAACTCTTCTTGGGAATATTGGGACGCGCCGTTGCTTTGTCCAGTCGTTCTGCCTAAAAAAGTAATGATAAAAATAGATGACCTGGTGAAGTCTGCCTTCAAAATATTGGGTTGTGTAGATGTGGTTCGCTTCGATATCAGATTAGATAATAAAAATATACCTTATATTATTGATATGAATGTCAATCCACATTTGGGGAGCGATAATGAGAGTGAATGTTGGCGATCAGTGAAAGCTTTGGACTGGTCATATCCGGAATTTATTGAGACTTTAGTTGCTATTGCCTACAAACGCCACTTCAAGAGGCTTCCTGATAGGTTGCGCGAGAGGCAATTTATGTTAGCGGGTTTCGTAAAATAGAGTCACGGAAGATGTGACATCGGTCGATCCTGGTTGGATTTGGGTGTCTGATTCTTTTGCCATCATTGGATATATTCTATTTGCCGATCCTTCCTGGATATTGACAATTTTTCCAAGTGTCATGCCAGACAGATTGGCCAATTCGGAGGCTTTGTCTTTGGCATCTTTTATCGCTTTTAATCTTGCTTCTTTATTCAATTCTTTAAGTTTTTCTTCATCAACTGTAAATTGAATGTTACCGACAGAGTTCACTCCAAGTGATGCGGCCTTGTCTAAGATATCGTTAACTCTATCAATGTCTCGAACCGTAACCGTTAAATTAATATTGACTGTGTAACCAGAAATCTTGGGATAATCATAACTCGGGTAGACAGAATAATTTGTGGTTTTGATATCTTTGTCCGAAACTCCAAGCTCTTTGATTGCTTTTGTGAGGTTGTTGACAACTGTATTGGCTTCAGCTTGGGCAAGTTTGACAGAGTTTTTCTGAGTTGTCATGCCTAAATTAAGGATAGCCACATCTGGAGTAACTGTGACTTTTCCTTCACCGCTGACAGTAAACAAATCTGTCTTTTGGGTAACGACAGATGAAATTGGGACACCTGGAGCGAACTTGATAAACGCAAATACGATTCCAGATATCAAAAATACTTTTATACTCCATTTAATCATTGTGCAAAAACAAAATTATTTAATCTCTCGATATCGCCCCGAATTTCGGTTGTACGAACATTTAGAATTTCTATTTCCTCATCATGTGCTTTGGCTTTGGCGGAAAAACCAGCGTCAATCAAATCATGAATTTGACTTTTAAACTCAAAAAACTTTTGATCCCATTTGTCAAATTCTTCATACATTGTTTTTCGAAGCTCTTTAATTTCCTGACCATGGGACTTTAATTCTGCTCCATGTGATCTTATCTCTGCTCCTTGTGATTTAAGTTGAACACCTTGGGATTTAAGCTCAATACTCAAAGTCTTTATTTCACGGCCAATAGACTTGAGCTCATTACCCTGTGAACCAATTAATTTTATTAATTGGTCAATCTTCTCATCGGTCGTCTTCTTAGCCATGCCTATACATTAACATATTGTTATGGTTGCCTGTCAAGCTATAATATTTGAACCATTCTCATCGATTTGAAGTTGTTTGCCAGCAC
>JAUXUE010000006.1 GCA_030681075.1 Candidatus Amesbacteria bacterium
CAGAAGATTTAAAATAACCTTCTTCGGTGACTCCATGTTTTTTAGTGAACCTATCTGGGTGGGTAGTAATAAAGACACCTGTGCCTCCGGGCTTCATTGCAGAGTACATACTTCTTAATGCTGACTCAAAAGTTGCTTTATCCAAAAATTCAGTAACCATGTTAGATACTGCTATGTCAAAATAATCTACTTCTGGTAAAGGATCGGCAACACTTCCCACTCTGAAATCGGCGCCTGGAAGCACTATTCGAGCTTTTTCGACTTGAGCTTCAGCGATTTCTACACCAACAATATTATGGGGGTCAGCACCCATTTCCGTAAATAATAGAGAAACTCTACCTCCTGCACTACCCCCATCAAAAATCTTAGTATCAGAATCAATAAGGTTTTCGAGATGCCTTCTAAAAGCAGGTTCGCCTATATAGGTCCAAGTGAGAAAGTTTCGAGCTTTCTCTACAAAGTCTGAATTGTTATAAACAGCTGCTGAATCACGACGATCCACATTGAACCCAGATTTTACTACTTTTTTTACTAGATTTTGTAAATAACTACTCATATCACCTCTAGGATCTTTGTCTGGCATAGTAACTCGCAGTATATCACATTATTTTTTACTATGCAAAAAGGGTGGAAAATCTCTATTTTTAGACCTTCTTATCTGTATTATTGCAAAAACCATTACGGCTATCCAAGAAGATAATGACAAGATATTCCCAAATGTTCTGACTGGGGTATTGGTAAACTTTAGGATTATTTGATGTGATCCCCCGGAAATATCAAATATTATCCGGCCGAGGCGCAGGGGATCGGAAAAGGGTTTTGTTTCGACGAGTTTCCCATCTACCCAGACTTTCCAACCCGGAAAATAGTAGGTTTGAATGATTAAACTGCCAGGAGATTGGATATCTACTTCGTATCTTTGTCGATTAGACTTTTTTTCCAAAGTAGTAAAACTTCCCTGTGCCGACAGAAACTCCAAATTATTTGTGGGACCATTTGCCGGAGGCCGATAAGCCCAAGTGGGTAAATAATCAAAGATGGCTGAAGTCAACATTAGTTGCCAGTTTTTGCCTGTAAATCTATCGTAGTCTTTGTAATCAGACCACCATTCTTTTGGTTTAAAATAATTTGCATTAAGCAAAAGTGTAAGAACAAGAAGGCAAGAGAGTAGAAGTGGCTTTGGTTTTAAGACACCAGAAATAAATGATGCAAAAAAGATAACCAAAGTAAGAAAGCGCCAAGGGAATTGCAAGATTTCCAGAGGCTTAATAAATTGCCAGATCGGCGTTGACTTAGAATGAGTCAGAAACAATGCCGAAAACATTAATAGAAATAGAAGTATGAATAATGATTTATGAATTTTGAATCGTTTTGAAAATATTACAAACGGAAATAGTATTACCGGGATTATCCAATGCAGATAACCAATAGCAAAGCTCATGGAATCGATGGGTCCTAGCTCCGATGAACCATAGCCCCAATTGATATTTAGAAACATTTGCTTTACATCCAAAAAATGAGCCAAATAGTTGAAATAACCCGAAGTCAGAGTCCAAATGGATACATATTGCTGTTCAAAAATTACCGGGAGTGTAAAAAATGCAGCCAGTCCCAGAGCCCAGAATGCTGCAATGGTCAAATGTTTAAATGATGAAATTGATTTGAATTTCCACCACCAAAATACAATCCAAACTAGATAAGTAGGTACAAATATCATTAACATAGGATTGTGTGAGAGCATTAGAGCTGCCACAGACAATGACACAAATGGAACCCATTTGAATCTTGAAGATTCTATCAACTTGTATGTTGTCCAATAAATTAGAGGAAACCAGACTAGAGCCCACGATTCATTGACTGCCGCTCTGACATAAAAATCGACCGAATGATATGGGGCATATAAGTAAAGCATGGAAGATAAAGCGCCACTCAGTGGACCAAAGAATTCAGCTGCCAATAGATACATTGTGACCACAGATGCCAAAAGTACTATTACACCCAAGATCTTGACGATGTCAACATAGGAAAAACCCATGGTATGAAATACCTGACCGAGATAATACGGTAGTGGCGGATAAAAATTAAACAGCGGATAACCATAGGAGTAACCCATATCGGGAACCCAACGGCAGGGAATTTGCCAATCTTCAAAACATTTGGCCATCTGAAGCTGACGCATGGCCTGCAAATCATCATGCATCGGAAAATATCCAGGTTGCATGAGCCAAGCGATGCTGGGTAAGGCCAAAATTATCAATACTAAAAATATCTTTTTCATTATTCATTTACCTTAAAAAGGAATAATTTATCTTGAGTGCCATTAGTTTTTAGAGCTTTTGGATAACTCGCAAGTAATGTCAGATTATGCTTGGCATAATCGTCTATATGCAGACGATCCGAGTTGACTACTAATACAACTTGATTGTCAGACAGAGCATTGGTAAGTTTGTCCGACACACTATCAATCCACACTCCTACTCCAATTACTCTGACATTTGGCACTTTATTAAGATACATTTCCAAAGCACTAAACGGAGTGCCAAAGAATCCTTCACTACCTACCAACACAGGTCCCGCTTTACTCATTTGAATTATTTTTTCCGAAACTTCTTTTATACCTTGACCGGCAGTCCATTCTTCCAGATATCCTGCCCGTTCGTTACGTGGTAATGGTACGGATTCAGGCCTGAAAATAATCAGTCCATCAATAATTATCGCAGGAACAATAATTAGTGCTAACAAAATCTTGTTATATTTATTTATCAATAGGACTGCAAAAGGTGTAGTAAATAACAAATATCGTGCAGTAAATCCCTTTGCAATTGCTGCTTGAATAAATACTGGGATTATCCACCAGAGAGCCACTATTTTATTTTTCTTAATACCAATCAAGGATAATATTAATCCCACCGGGGTTAGTAAATACCAAAAGAAATTCCAAGTATCTACCAAATGAGGCTTGAGTGGATCCAGTGGATGCTTGATAATTTCAGACAGTGGCCAGACATAATCTAAGTTACGTAGGGCGATCATATGAAATTCCGGTCCTAGTCGCAAAATATTGTACATTCCAAAAGCAATTGACCAAACAGTCACCAAATACCCCAAATTTTTCCACTGCCATTTATACAAGAAGAAAATACTGGGCAATAATACAAGGGAGAACATGGCAGGCGACTTTGTCAGCCAGGCAAATCCAAAGGCAAAGCCTGACAGCATAGAAAAATCCCATCTTTTGTATTCAATACTGATGATAAAAAATGCCAGTCCCCAGACTATAAACATAACCAGCATTGAATCCACCATAGCCATTCTGGAAAATAAAACGCTGAATGGAACAACTGCATAAATTCCAGATGCGACTAATGCTCGATTTATATTTTTACTCAGTAAATATGCAAGTAAACCTACCCCCACTACCCCCATCACACCACTTATCCCAGACACCACTCGTCCTGCTATCAAAGGGTCTGAGAATACTTTGAGAAATGGAATCATGACCCACATGAAGAGCGGTTGCTTGCCATCGGATAATGGCAGAAAGCGTAAGGTGGATTCGGCTTTCATGACCTGTGCCCAGCGGATATAGATGGCTTCGTCGGCAAACACCGGCCAGCTGTTTAGATTGACAAATCGCAAAGAAGCCGCCACTATCAAAATCCCCAAACCTATCAGTATCTGAAGTTTGTATTTTTTAGTTATCATATTTGATCTAATCCAGTCTATCATCCTCGACCTTGCTTCGCAACTCAAAAAGGAGTATCCTTAAAGGAGTCTCCCTATGCCAGCACGAAATGTAGTAAAAGAGTATTTAGAAAACGGTTACTATCACCTATATAATCGAGGTGTGGAAAAGCGTGTTATTTTTATCGACCATCAGGATGAGTCTGTCTTTCTGTCGTATCTAAAGGAATATCTATTACCAAAAGATCCTGCCAAACTATCAAAAATAGCCAATAATCCAAATTCTTCACCGGCAGAGAAATCTGATGCGCTAAAAGCATTGCGATTAAATAATTTTGCCCTAGACATTGATCTTATGGCCTATTGTCTAATGTCTAACCATTGGCACTTATTGATTAGACAAAAACATCAAAGAGCTATCGAGCAATTTATGCGATCTTTGTGTACCAGATACGTCCAATATTTTAATCATCGTCATGGAAAACGGGTCGGTGGGCTATTTCAAGATACCTATAAGGCTGTACTCGTAACTTCGGAGGAGCAACTATTGCATCTTAGTCGTTATATCCACCGAAATCCATTTCAAAAAGGATTATCCTTAAAGGAGTCTCCCCACGCATCGTCCTATATAAACTACCTTAAAATAATTGACCAAGACTGGGTTAAGCCAAAAGAGATATTAGGTTTTTTTACTAAAACTGGTACAAATTCATATGAGTCGTTTTGTGAAAATCATCTAATTGATGAAGCAAGCGCTAGTATTATGAAGGAAACGGTTATTGATATTGATTGATGATTAAAAAAGGATTATCCTTAAAGGAGTCTCCCTAATGAATACTGCGGATGCGCCAAAGATCGCGAAACATATTAACTACACCTTCCCAAAAACGTACTTTGCTATCGGGTACATCTGACCAGTCTACATGTAATTCTATAATCTTTAATTTTGATTTCTCAGCCAAATATAATATTTCTACATCAAACATAAATCGATCGACCTGACTTTTGGCAAAGAGTTTTCTGGCAATCTCACCTCGAAACGCTTTGAATCCACACTGGGTATCGCGAAATCTTCTTAAGCCTACCATCATGTATTTAATCTGATCAAAAATAAACGAAGCGACTTGCCTTCCAAATGGAGCATCCGACTTTCCTCTCGAACCAATTACAATATCAGCGCTTTCCAGCTTAGTTAATATTTTTGGAATTTCTACAAGTGGCGTCGATAAATCTGCGTCCATAAATAATACCTGCTCACCTTGGCTCGCCAACACTCCGTTGCGGACGGCATAGCCTTTACCACGATTTGGTTTGTACGAAATTAGCCTTGCTCTGGAATCTTTTGCAATTGCTAACCTTACCGATTTTGCCATACTGTCAGTACTCCCGTCATCGACTATTATCAATTCAAAACTTGAAAAATTTTTGTGTAAATATTTTAAAACAGAACTCAAATTAGAACCCAATCTCTTTTCTTCATTGTAAGCTGGAATAATAACTGACAATTTAGACATATTTATTAGTGAGTGACCTCCATCTGACCAATAACAATTCTTTCACTCCTGCAATGGCGTCCTTTACAAACCTGACTCTTTTACTGTTTTCGTATTGCCATGCGACCGAGATTTCGGAAATTTTATATTTAAGCTTTCTGGCAATATACAATATCTCAATATCAAATCCTGGATTTACCACTCCTCCCACTACTACCTTTTTGGGATGAATTTTTTGTAATATAGAAAATATTTTCTGGGCTACATCTCTCTTATAGGCTTTAAATCCACACTGAGTATCTCTATATGGCAACCTCAATACTAAAAACCGTAATACTACCATTCCATAGGCTAAGATTTGTCTATATAACGGAGCTCCTTTTCTATTTTGACGAGAACCAAAAACCACATCTGATCCTTGTTTGAAATATTGAATAAAATTGTCAAATTCTGAAATAGGAGTAGATTGATCCATATCAATAGTCAAAACTATCTCTCCTTTGGCAACTGCCACTCCAGTCATAATTCCTTGGGCTTTTCCCATATGGGGATTTGGAATTACTTTCAGCCGATTTTCTGCTTCAGAATATTTTTTTAAAGAGGCCAGTGTATTATCATCAGATCCATCATCAACTATTACAAGTTCCCATTCATAGGTTTTGGATGTCAAAAACTTAAGGATTTTTTCCATCGCACCCTTGGACAAATTTTCATCCTCGTTCCAAGCTGAAATTATAATAGATAAATATGGTTTCATGTTATTTGGTAAATCCAAACATGGATTCAGTTAAATTTTGATCCGGAATTGAGCAACTCTTGGCAATCCCCTCCTTAGTATACCTTGAATAATCCGGAAATATGAGTCCCAATGAGCCAAATGTCTTGTCCATTCTATCTACATAGCTATGCGGAAATACAATAGTATAGACCGGAGCCAGGGAATCTGGACGCATAGTTTTCAATCCATACCACCAAAACCAATAACGATAACCAAAGTTGTTTCCAGGACTCGTTATATAAGATACCGCCACACAGGGATAATTGTTCTTGAGTGCATCTTCTCTTATAAAATTGACTATAGCCTTTCTCTCTACGTATCCGGCATGATTTGTCTGATAGGAAAATAGTCTGGCGAGATTATGATACAAAAATAAGGTTAATAAAATTGCCGCAACCGGTTTTGGTAATTTATTCAGAAGCCAGCCAGCACCTAAAATCCAAACAATAGTCATTCCGTTTAAATAATATTCTGATAAGGGTAATGGATGGAGAGAAAAGAAAGCGATGTACAGAGCTATCCAACCGAGTATTAACCAACACCAGTCAGAGAATAATAAAATACCTGCCAAAATAATCAACGGAACTACCCACTGATTTACTTTTATTGAGTCATCCACAAATATTCTATTGGCATTACGCAATGTGTATCTAATTGTTTGAGTAAATTTTCCTAGTCTATCGGTATAGACGCTTTTTCCGCCAACCGTAGTGAGAGTACCAAACAATGCCTTAGTTTGGGTAAAATCGTGTCGTACTTCAAATACCAAAAGTGGCAGATTTAAAACAAAACACAATAGTGTCGGTAAAAGTATTTCTCTTGATGAATATGATTTGGCATGTTTAAGAAAGGCAATTATTAACAGAGGAGCACCCAAGATGAGTGCCAAATTAAAATGCCAAATGAGCGACACCAAAATCGCAGCTACATATAGCCATCTTTTGTTTCCTTTCCAGAGTTGGACAAAAGTATGGAAAAACCAGATAGACCACAAAAAGACCGGTGTAGTCGGAACTACTTCCCGCTCAGTATTGGATATCAAAAACGAGACTGCATAAATTAGTGATGGAATAAAACCAGCAACGTAATACATACTAGCAACTCCCAACAACCCAATACCCACTACTAACAACACCCCTCCGATAGAATCCATATTTGCAAGCCAATAAAACGGAACCTGAAGATAATAAAATAATCCCCCGATATAGATCCCGGGAGAAGAGGTGAGCTGACCAATCAGACGGAGATGTTTGTCAATTGTTATATCCTTGATCACCCACCCAGCCAAATCGTTATCGTGAGTATATCCAAACCGTTCACGAAATTGATATCCCCGCATAAATAGACCAGCTATCAAAGGTATAATTAAAAATATATATTTCATAAATTTTTTGGAAATCGGATTCTGCGTTCTACAGTTATTCCTCCAAAATTAGCCGACACTTCTACTTTGGCATATGTATTTTGCCTAATCATCCATTTTTCCAAACGCTCAGGATGGGGTGGATCTTGTTCGTACAATAAGTATAAATTTGGAATAGATTCTGTCTTGGGTAGTTTGTGATATTTGGTGTTGCCCAACCAAGTAAATAAATATTCATAAGCATAGGGAATTACCGGTGGTACATAAACATCTATATTAAACTCCCTGTCTTTAGTATCATTATATATCCAGTCAATTGCTAGTTTTTGATTTTTGAAGTTTATGGTTGTTGGACTATCAAATTTTGGGGATAAATAATTTTTGATTAATGGTAAATTCTGTTTAATAAACACAAGTATAAACAAGAAATAAATGATAGATCCGAATTTTTTGCCCGGAAAGATAGAAATTAAATAAGTGAATACAATAATAAATAAAAGATATGATCCAGTGAAGTAATAGCCGTAAACATTTCCGTTGTTACCCCTAAAAAACAACATACCCACGCAAACTGATATTAAAATGCCAATTACCGTCCAAATTTTTGGGTGAATCTTTTTGATATTGACTAGCATTGATATTAAAGCCAAAAGTCCAAATGAATACCATACCCGCAAGTCACTTGGAAAAATATTGGAAAAATAAGTATTAAAATAAAAAGGGATCCTAAGTTTAATTACATCTAAAAAACCAATACGAAAACTATCTTTTTCAAATAGAAAATTTGTGATGTTGTCGCTTAAGATATTATCGTGACGGATGTCAAAAATAATCTGCGGAAGCATAGTAATTAAAAATACTAAAACTGATATCATAAATTGCATTAAACT
>JAUXUE010000058.1 GCA_030681075.1 Candidatus Amesbacteria bacterium
ATACCACACTGTTCAAGCCTTAATTCTGGACCGACGACGATGACAGACCGGCCAGAATAATCGACACGCTTACCCAAGAGATTCTGTCTAAACCGACCCTGTTTACCCCGCAACATGTCTGAAAGTGATTTTGTCTTTGCAGCTTCTGGACGTCTAGAAGTAGTGGAATGTGACGCATCTATCAGAGCATCGACAGCTTCCTGAAGCATCCTCTTTTCGTTTCTCAAAATAATATCTGGCGCACCCAATTCAATCAAATGCTTTAATCTATTATTTCGGTTTATGACTCTTCTATATAGATCATTTAAGTCTGAGGTTGCAAATCTTCCACCCGACAACTGAACCATTGGTCTTAGATCTGGCGGAATTACAGGGAGAATCTTCATAACCATCCATAGTGGATCAACACCAGCTCTACGCAATCCATCGACTACTTTTAGTCTTTTGGTGGCTTTGATATGACGCTGTCCAGTTGCTGTACTGAGTTCTTCGCGCAGATCAGCTGCTAGTTTATCCAATTCAATACTTTTAATGACTTCAATGACACCCTCAGCACCCATTCCAACTTGGGCAAAATCAACCGCATTATAAGAATCGAGTCTGAGATATTCATCTTCAGAAAGGATACTACCCACTCTGATACTATCGGCAATATCGCCAAGTCTAGCCTGCAAATCTGAAATTTTGCCGATCTCTAGTGCTTCTTGATCAGTCAAAGCCTGAAGCAATTGCTTGGTTTTGAAATTTGATTCTGAGGCTGCCAGATCATCAGTAGTCTGTTGGGTCTTCTCAAGTGCTAGACGTTTTTGTAAAAATTCTTTTTTCAAAGTCTCTTTTTTGTCAACTAATTCGGTTTTGAGTCTTTCGATAGTTTTGGCTTTTTGCTTTTCATCGACAGAAGTCACTATATACTGGGCAAAATAAACGACAGACTCGAGATTCTTGGGTGAAACATCGAGAAGAAGTGACAATTTTGATGGTGCACCTTTGAAATACCAGACATGAACGACTGGAGTTGCCAAGGTGATATGTCCCATACGTTCGCGCCTAACCCGGGAATGAGTAACTTCGACTCCACATTTATCACAAATAATTCCCTTGTAGCGGATACGCTTGTATTTACCACAATAACATTCCCAATCCTTGACCGGTCCAAAGATCCGCTCGTCAAATAGTCCGTCTTTCTCTGGCCTTAGCGTTCTATAATTGATAGTTTCTGGCTTGGTAATCTCCCCCCTTGACCAACTCATGATAATTTCTGGTGACGCCAATTTTAGCTGAAGCGACGAAAAATCAGCTATTTTAAATGAGTCCTGGTGAATGTGTGGTTTAATTTGTGCCATCGGTATCGGCTATTGTATCATCAGTAACTGTAGTCGGCGTAGTAGTAGTTGGGGTAGTGGGATCAATAGGTGCGACCTGAACCCCATGTGGGATAACCTGTAGTCCGAGACTTTGTAATTCTTTAACCAAAACATTAAAGGATTCTGGAACTGAGCTTGCTGGAATCTCAGTCCCTTTGACTATGGCTTCAAAAGCTTTGGCCCGGCCAACCACGTCATCGGATTTGATAGTCAGCATTTCTTGAAGAACGTGCGATGCCTTGTGAGCCTCGAGCCCCCAAACCTCCATTTCTCCCAAGCGTTGTCCACCCATTTGAGCTTTTCCGCCAAGAGGTTGCTGAGTAATAAGTGAATATGGTCCGGTCGATCTGGCATGAATTTTGTCCTCGACCATGTGATAAAGCTTGAGGAAATAGCCGACTCCGACTACGGTCTCCTCTTCGTAAGCCTCACCTGTTCTGCCATCAAAGAGACGCATTTTTCCAGAAACCGGAAGATGGGCTTTAGTAATAAGCTCTGTAAACTTTTCTTCAGGAATTCTCTCAAAGACCGGAACAGCAATCTTTTGTCCCAATTTTTGAAGTGCTAGACCAAGTCTGGCTTCTTGGAGTTGTCCCAAATTCATACGAGCCAATACTGAGAGAGGTGAAATCATAATATCCACAGGTGTTCCATCTGGCAGATAAGGCATGTCTTCGACTGGAATAATTTTGGAAATGACACCTTTGTTTCCGTGACGTCCGGCCAATTTGTCTCCGACGGTAATTTTTCTAATTTGGGCTACTTTGACTACAACCCGCATATTACATCCAGGAGGTAATTCGTCGCCTTCCGCGCGATTTAATATTTGAACATCGACGACTATCCCGCGCTCACCGTGTGGCATGCGAAGTGAAGTATCGCGGACATCGCGGGCTTTTTCACCAAATATGGCTCTCAAGAGTCTCTCTTCTGCAGACAATTCAGTCTCACCTTTGGGGGCAATTTTTCCCACTAAAATATCATTGGGTTGGATGTCCGAGCCAATCGTCACAACTCCATCTTTGTCCAAATTGGCCAAAAACGCTTCACCGACATTGGGAATATCGCGGGTCAGTTCTTCGGGACCAAGCTTGGTATCGACCACATCGGCCTCATATTCTTCGACGTGAATTGATGTCAACAAATCATCTGTGACCAGTCGGCTTGAGATGGCAATAGCATCTTCGTAGCCCAATCCTTCAAAAGAGGTATAAGCAATGACCAAATTTTGACCCAAAGCCAATTCGCCATTCTCACAAGCGGGACCATCGATCAAGAGTTGGCCTTTTTTGATCTTTTGACCCTTGGAAACCACTACTCTTTGGTTATAGCAGGTACTCTGGGGAGATCTTTTAAACTTAGTTAAATAATAAGTCACAATGTCACCTTTGTTGACTATCATTTCACTGCCGGATTCATTTTTGTCGAGTTTTTTTTCAAGCTTGATAACAATCTTGTCAGCGTCAACTGCACTGACTGTCCCATCATGCAAAGCTTTGACTGTCCAGCCCATGGCGGTCGCCATTTCTGCTTCCATACCAGTACCTACTACGGGGCTGACCGGATTTAATAATGGCACCGCCTGACACTGCATGTTTGCACCCATCAAGGCTCTGTTGGCTGTATCGTTGGCTAAAAAGGGAATTAGAGAAGCGGAACAACCGACCAACTGACGTGGAACCAAATCTATAAAATCAGCCTCCATTGGTGAGCCTTCGGTAAAGATATTGTTAAAACGCATTGGGAGCCATTCCCCCTCGATATAGCCTTTTGCACTTATTGTGACATCACTGTTTAGAATTCGATAATTCTCTTCTTCATCTGCCGAGAGATAGACTATTTCGTCTGAAATTTTAATGCCATTTTTGTCTTTGGCCAATTTACGATATGGAGTTTCCAAAAATCCAAAATCATTGACTCTGGCATAGAGAGCAAGATATGTCACCAAGCCAATATTTGGTCCTTCTGGTGATCTGACCGGATCAATGCGTCCATACTGGCTCGAATTAACGTCGCGAATACTAAACGAGGCTCTCTCGCGGGTTATTCCACCTGGTCCTGAGACAGTCAGACGTCTCAATAAATCTATCTCGGAGAGGGGATTGACCTGGTCTAATATCTGAGAGAGCTGAGAGCTTCTGAAAAATTCATTGATAGATGAAATTACAGGTCTTGGATTGACAAGCTGAGCGGGACTTACCAAGTCTTCAGTCGAAACCAAAGTCATTTTCTCTCGGATGGCTTTTTCAAGTCTCATCAAGCCTACTCTGAAAGAAGTCTGAGCCACCAGTTCACCCACTCTTCGTAGTCTACGGTTTGCCAGATGATCAATGTCATCTGTCTTGCCTACTCCACCTTGAAGGCCAATCAAATATTTGACCAAAGAAACAATATCGTCACGAGTCAGGACTGTCTGGACATCGTCAACTTTGAGACCAAAGCGCCTGTTTATCTTATACCGTC
Organism: Candidatus Amesbacteria bacterium; assembly: GCA_030681075.1. GTDB lineage: Bacteria > Patescibacteriota > Microgenomatia > CAZETR01 > Amesbacteraceae > JACRNA01. The sequence continues at coordinate 3,828 of JAUXUE010000058.1, forward strand.
CGACTTTACCCAAGTCATATCTACGGGGATTGAAAAATAGATCGTACATTAATTTTTGCGCATTTTCCAATTGCAATGGCTCTCCAGGTCTCATCTTTTTGTATATTTCCATCAAGGCTTCTTCGGTATTGTGAGTCAAATCTTTGACTAGTGTCTCTTCCAACCCCGGGAAAAGTCTCAATATTTCTTCATTTGTAGAAATACCCATTGCCCGCAACAAAACAGAAACCGCAAACTTGCGTCTGCGGTCGATGCGGACCGATATTACATTGTTTCTGGAAATTTCAAATTCTAACCAAGTCCCATGCAGTGGTCGAAGCTCTGCTGTATGGAGAATTTTGCCGGAGGCAGCATCGAGATCGGCTCCAAAATAAGCTCCCGGTGATCTGACTATCTGATTGATAACTGCGCGCTCGACACCGTTTATGACAAAAGTTCCCTGGGGCGTCATCATGGGAATATCTCCCAAAAATACTTCTCCTGTGGTAGTCTTTTCAGTTATTTTATTTGTAAGTTTAGCTTTGACCCGGAGAGAAGCTGAGAAAGTCAAGCCTTTGCGGGCGGCTTGTAATGGAGTAAGAGTGGGCTTTTCGATAAAATGATCAAAAAATTCAAGTGACCAACTCTTGGCAGTAAAGTCCTCAATTGGAGTAATTTCTTTGAGTCCTTGCTTTATACCTTCTTCCAAAAACCACTTCCAAGACTCCAATTGCACTTTGGTTAATTGTAGAGGAGGAAGGTGCGGATACACTTTTCCCCAATATTGGCGATCTGGCTTTGGCATTTGACGCGAAAAAAATCCGCATGGGCCTAAATTCTGACCCGACTCTGTACTGCGGAAAGTGACCCGAGTTTATCAGTCTCGAAGATACTTGTCAACATTCAAATTATGCTCACCCAAAGTCTTGGCAAAATGGGTTACCCCTTTGGTGTCGCTTAGATAGTACCAATATTCCGTATTTTGAGGTGAAAGGATTGCTTCAATTGACCTTAATCCAGGATTACAAATAGGTGTAGGGGGAATTCCGGGGTTTAGGTATGTATTGTACTTCGAGTCAAATTTAGTGTCTATGTTTTTTGGCCACCAGTCAATTTTATTGCCAAGAGCATACTGAATTGTGGCATCAATCTGCAGGGGCCAGCTGGCTTTTAGGCGCTTTAAAATAATACCAGCCACAATTTTTCTGTCGGTATCTACCCGGACTTCTCGTTCGACAAGCGATGCCAAAATCAAATTTTCATCTGATATAACACCTACTCTATTTCCAAAATTTTTGGTCATCATGGTTATGACATCTTTTGCATTTGCATGTAGTGGAACTAAATAAGTATCAGGGAAAAGTCTTCCCTCAAGAGTAGCCGTCATACCAATAAACTCTCGGCTGTCAAACTGTTCAAAATTGGCAAATTTTTGGGCTATTTGTTCACGCCGAAACCCTTCAGGGATTGTAACCCAAATATCTTTGGGACCAGAAGTAAGAGTTTTGAATATTTCTGACAGTGATAGTGATTGTGAAAGTGAATAACTTCCCGGACGAAGATTCTGATCCAAGCCCTGACCCTGTAAATACAGTTTGGCGACCCAATAGGAGCGGATTAAGCTTTTGTTTACTAGTTTCTGAAGAATTAGATTGGCCGATTCATTGTTGGCTATTACTAATACTTGTTCTGATTTATTATTAATATTTACCGGGGTTAATTGTATTTTCCACCAATACATACCTGCGTACACCAAAGCCGAAAAAGAGATCAATATTGAAATTAAACCAATCCAGAATTTCACACCTCTTCAAAACGAGCCCGTCTAAATTTACCGTTTTCTTTTATAAATATTCGGCCGCATTTGCAAGTCACTTTATTTCCTTCGACTTTTCCTTGGGACAATGGCATACTACAACCCACACATCTACTTTGTGACAAAAGCCAAGCTTGGACTGGGGCTACTACATTTTTAAACATGCTTTCAATTTACCTCTTTATATCTAAAAAATCAATATGTAATCACTTAATTTTGCTAGGTATCAACTCCAATAGCACTGCCGAGTTTGGGGTCATGGGTAGATTGTATTGGAGGACTGCCTCGGTCGTGGCTACTGCATGACGGACCTCACCACTACCCATAATTGCTTGGCGAAGCAAGAAATTCTGATCCGTTAGTCCTGTAAATGTCACTGGCACTACTTCCGAATGACTCCGCTTGGGATCATAGTTTATGACCAAGACTTGGTAGCCCTTGGAACTCTTGGCTGCAATTGCTTTGACCCACGTCCCCTCTCCAGTTACTCCAAGTCTGTTCTCGCCCAAGTTTGAAAGCAACCTCAAAGCCTGCTCACGCGGTTTACCCAAGACTCCCCAAGCTCCAGTCACCGAAAACGAAAAACCGTATTTTATTTTATACAATAGCTCTCGTGATACGGCCAGCAAATGGATTGTTCCCAAATTGGTATCGTTAGCCCCACCCTTTTCAGAATCGGCGCCCAATTCCGAGACAATCTTTTCGACATTGGAAAAATAGGGGTGGCTTTCTATCCAGCGTTCGACACTGGTCACATCCTCACTATATTTTTCCAAATTTAGATCATAACGGTGCCAAGAAAAGAAATCTAATCGCAACTTGTTGGCTAGGACAAATGGAAAAAAGTTGTCAATCCAGTTTTTATACAGTCCCGTCGTAGCTGGCCCCCCAAATTTGAATGTCTGACTGACTTTGGCCTTTGTTGCCCCCCGCGAAGCATAGAGATAGAGTGTCTGATAATTTTTGGCCCCGCCCATAGTCCATTTGCCAAACAGATCTGGCTCATTCCAGACCTCATAATAGATATTGGGGATATTTTTTTCTCCACTATAATGCTCAATGGTTTTTTGAATTACCAGACTCCAATCATTCCAGTTTTTTGGCTCATCAATAATGTCTGACTTGGATATGGGGAGTGGCATATATGACAATGACAAAAATGGAGTTGCCCCAGCACTTCTGATTTTATCCACTATTTTATCCAGCTCAACCCAATTAAAAACCAATTGCTCGCCATTTTTGGAAACCACATTAAAGCCGTCGTAAATATGATCAATTCTAATATATCTAATACCCAATGCCTTGATCTGTGGCTGGGTACTGTCCATAAAAGTCGTCAGTTCATCACCACCTTGGGCAAGCGCTTGCCATGGGCGGGGGAGTGGACCTACTACTTGATCGGTCTGAACGTTGATCGCAGCCAGCCGACCTTCAGCTCCTGCCCAGGTCCGCTGAATCTGATTGATGCCACGCAAGAGGAGTGGCAATGCCAAGGCTAATATCAATATCCCTGCGTACGATTGCCAGCTTTCTTTAGGTTTCATAAACATGATTATCATTCATTTCTTGGGACTTGACAAGTCTTAGCACTCTTGATAAAGTACTGCTAAGTATGGATCTCACACCTAGACAAACCCAAATTCTCAAAGCCATTATTGATGAATATATTTCGTCTGCCGACGCTGTCGGATCAGAAACTCTGGAACGTAAATATTCTCTCGGAGTCTCCCCTGCCACAATCCGAAATGAAATGGGAGAATTGACCGAGAAAGGTTTTCTGCAACAGCTTCATACCTCCGCAGGCCGTATTCCTACTTCGATGGGACTCCGATTTTATGTAGGTCATCTCATGCAGGAAAAGCAAATGTCCCTTCGAGACGAAGTCTTGTGCAAGGAAGAAATCTGGGACTCCAGGTTTAATCTGGACAAATTGCTCCGGGAGACGGTTCTGGCTTTGTCCAAGCGTACTCATACTTTGGCTGTCGCTACAACCAATGACGGTGATGTCTATTATGCCGGAGCTTCTCAAATTTTGAATATGCCCGAATTTTATGATATCGACGTAGCTCAAACCGTGTTGTCTCTTCTTGACCAACGGGTGAAGCTTCAGCAACTATTCTTTGGTCAGAGTCAATCCTCTGAGCCAATGCATATTATGTTTGGAACTGATCTCAATTGGCCAAATTTTGCCCCTGTCGGTATGGTCTTCTCCCGCTTTAATGCAGGTAAAACTGGAGATGTGACACTTGGTATCATTGGTCCCTGTAGATTGAATTTTCCCTATGTCGTGCCAACTATCCGTTATTTCTCACAGCTTGTGGGTGAAATATCCCAAAGTTTTTAAAATATGGACGACATGCAATTACAAATTGATACATTGACCAATGATTGGAAGAGGGCTCTTGCTGATTATCAAAATCTGGTCAAGAGATTTGAAAGTGAAAAACACGAGGTGGTTCGTTTTGCCAATCTCAATTTGATTTCCAAATTGTTGCCCAGTCTTGATATTTTGGAGATGTCTGCGCTTCACTCACAAGACGCAGGGGTCAAAATGGCAGTCAAACAATTTCAGGACGTGCTATCATCAGAACAGTTGGAAGCTATTGTTCCCAACATTGGCGATACTTTTGATCCAAGCATACATGATTGTCTAGAGACTATCACAGGTGAAGAAGAAAATACACTTGCAGAAATTGTTGCAAAAGGGTATAAAATAGGAGATGTTATTTTAAGACCAGCAAAAGTAAAAGTATGGCAAAAATAATTGGCATTGATCTAGGAACAACCAACAGTTGTGTGGCTGTGATGGAAGGTGGAACACCAAAAGTAATAGTCGCAGCTGATACTGGTCG
>JAUXUE010000072.1 GCA_030681075.1 Candidatus Amesbacteria bacterium
TTAACTGAGCACTGAGCACTGAGCACTGAGAATTTGAGGATAGCAAAGCTATCCGAAAGAGAGTATTTTTCTCGACTTTTATTTCGCCACCGACAGCCTTGACCGACTTTCGTAATTCTGTAGCCTGAACAGGAGTCATCTTGGTATAGTCCACGACAGCAATAGACTTGGCTTTGGATATCATCTCAGAAATTACAGCCACACGTGAAGCTTTTTGGGGATTTATTGTTTTCTTTATCATATTTGCCTCGGTGGGACCTCTTTTTGTGCCCACGGTCTTAGGTAATTAGTGTATTATATCAGTTACGAAAATAATTATCTAGGGCAAATTTGTATTGGATGATTAGAATTTTCTTGAGTTCGTATAGAGAGTTTTGTTCATAAAAGTTAATGATAGCTTTCTTGTATTCTATTTCGTCAACTGCCCGGTAAGAAATTGGATAGTAGTCATAAGCGACCAATAGGGCATTAGCCAGCATCCTTGAAGTCCGTTTATTTCCATCAGCAAAGGGTTGAATATAGGCAAGTACTGACATAATTATAAGAGCTTTTTCGAGTGGATACCCCGATTTATTCACTGCTGTAATCATTTTTTCCAAAGCCTCACGGATTTGCCATTCATTATCTAGAGGCCTATATATCGATCCGGTAATTCCCACCGGGTGTTTTCTAATTCCAGGTGTGACATCCATATTATCGATTAATATATTGTGTAGCTGAGTAATATCAGACAGATTTAGAATTTTGAATTTTTCTCGATTTTCTATAATGAGATCAAAGGCAGATTTGTGATTTAGAATCATAGTAGCTTCTTCTTTGGTATGGCCTATTGCTTCCTGTTGGGTTTTGATTAGAGCTTCGGTTTCCAAAAGTGTGTAGGTATTGCCCTCTATCTGTGACGATTTCCAAGCCAGTTCGATGACAAACCTTTCCAATTCTTTTTTTGCAATAGTCTTATCCAATCTTTCTAGTTGTTCGCTCAAGTTTTTGTGAATAGGCATTTCTTTTGGAGTAAATAAATTTGAAAGATGATCAAATATTTCGAAATTGAATAAAATAGGTTCTTTTGTGGATAGTTTTTTTGCGTGAGCCAATAGGGGATTCTGAACTATTTTATTATAAATGGTAGCCTTACCAACTCCAGAGCTTCTAACTAACCCTAATTCAACCAGAGCTTTGAGATCACGAAAAAGAGTAGGTTTGGAGACCTTTTTAGTCAATGCTTTATGAAGTTGAATCCGAGAAAGAGAAACTTTTGATAAGAAATTGAGTATTTTGTACTGCCTTGAGCTTAATTGCGTTTCATCCATATTGCGTTTATCGTATCATAATGAGACGTATCTGTAAATATAGTGAGACGCAATTTAGTGTATAATTTTATAGGAGATTGGTTTTCAGTAAAAATAAGACTTCCTCTTTGAGGTGATTTTTGATCCAAAATTTGGTTTTGTTGTCTACCAGCTCACCCAATCCCGGCATAAAAGTATCAGGATCAATCTTTTCAATCATTTTTAGAGCTTTTGATAAGGCGATTTTTTTGGAAAAGCCAGTTTCGGCAAGAAGTATATCTTTATTGATTTCCCAATTTTTGTTCAAAAAATACCAAACATCAAAGACATCACGGGAAGCAAATTTTTTCCTTGTCAGGAGAGCTGAGAGCTTTGAGGCTACCATGTCAGACTGCTTTACGACAAGCATGGCAAGACCTAAGAAATTTTTTACCTCATATGAGTGATTGTGTGAAGTCCTGCGGGAAACTTCGATCTTAACGAGTCTCTGACCTTTTTGGTGACTGAGCACAAACAACAAAGTATATTTTTTCTTTAGAGCTACCTGGACATCTCCAAATTTTTGCAAGAGCTTGGGCATTTCAGCCATGATTTTGTCCTCTAATTTAGAATTTAATAAATCAAAATCCAGATCGACCGAAAAACGGGGTAATTCATAAAACATCATAGCTGCCGTCCCGCCTTTAAAGCCCAAAATTGGACCCAGAGTGGAATTAGAATACACAGATTTGAGAATCTGAATCAAAATATTACGATGTAGTATAGGATTAAGCATTTGATTTATAGATTTTATAATAATCGTTAACCCGTTTGAGCAGAGTTTTATTGGAATATATTTTACCGATTTTGTTGACGGTTTCCCAATTGAGCGGGTTCAAATTATCAATGTGATAGTTTTTATAAAACAAAATCGTATCCAAAAAAGCCCGTTCTTTGGAGGCAATCGAATAACCATTGTCATTAATGATTCCAGTGTTATTGAGGAGAATGTCGTTTTTGAGCTTTCTATATTGAAAGATATGACCGGATATGGAAATTGACCGGGAGAGATAGGAGGCTAAATAAATAGTTTCAAAAGGCTGGAAAATCATACCCGCATTTTGTAGAACTGTTTGAAAGCTAATGTACGAAGGTGAGTAAATTTTGTTGGCCAATTCGAGCCTATCAAACTTGGGCTTGGTATAAATGCCAGATCTAGGGCGCAATAATTTGTTTGTTTTGACAAAGTAATGAGCGCGCTTGCGCAACAGGGGAGTGGTAACCCCGGGGAAAAACAAGGCCAATTCGTCAACTGTAAATACCGTTTGAGGGAGACTATATAGATAAGTCAGGAACTGCATGTTACATTATTTGTAACATATAGTTCTTACTTTGTCAATTTTTTGATCACCAGCCAAATTGCCACTACTGGTACAAAGACAAAACCTATATTCCACCATGAGTCGTTGGTGGGGGATAAATATTCAGTAATTCTTATCACTTGCTTGTCGGGATTGGTGATAATGGAGCTTTCGTATCCGGCACTAAACCCCGTCCCTGATACAGATATATAGTCTCTGAACCATATTGAATGATATTAGCGATTTTTTCAAAGTAATTTTTGGTCGTGATTATTTCAGATTTATTGGGAAGCGGAAAGATTTTTTGTGCATTACCCTTTGTTGATTTTATCTCAATTGTTAAATAATTCTTTTTGTAATCCTCAATGACTAGGTCAATCTCTTTTCCACCGTATTCCCGGTAAAAATAGGTATTTAGCTTTGCGTTGTGGAGTTTGCGCTTTTTTTCGAGTTCCGAAATGACAAAATTTTCAAAAACTCCGCCTTTATCTTGGCGAAGCTCCAAATCTCTAAAGTCTTGGATCAGAATATTGCGGATACCCAGATCATAAAAATAAAGTTTACGGTTTTCCGAGACGGCCTTTCGAATATTAGTCTTAAAAGACGGAAGTGAGATCAGAATATAATTCTTGACAAAGATCTCAATATAATTTGATACTGTCGAAGGTGCTGCCCCCAAAGAATTAGCTATTTCGCGTACGGACACTTCCGTTCCGAGTTGGTGTGCATTTTTAGTCAGAATGTCCTTGGCCAATTTGGTGTTTTTCAGGTCATAAATATCTATCACATCTTTGAGTACATATGCGTCCAACATGTGTTGGAGAAGATCTATTTGATCATGATTCAAATAAACTTCCGGATAAGCCCCATAAACCTGCAGTTTTCTAGCCAACCCATTCTTATAGACATCAATATCTGAGGTTTTTGGTTTTTCATTTTCCCAGATTTCGTGATATGAAAGAGGTAGGCAATAAATTTCTTTAAATCTTCCAGCCAAGGTGTCAAATTCTGAAGAAGATTTTTGCCGGAGTTCTGAGCTTCCAGTGGCGATGATCTTTACCTTATATTCATCAAAAAGGATTTTTAAAATCATCGTAGCTTCTGGAAAGTTTTGGACTTCGTCAATCAAAATGACTTTATTTTCTTTTACAATTGTCTCTAGGATCTCCCTTCTGGGAACAAATTTTTCCCGATCAGACTGCAGGTCAAAATTGTATTTGGTGACTCCCAGCTTATGGGCCAGCTTGTTGATAATAGTAGTTTTTCCAGAGCGCCGGGGTCCCCAGACAAATAATATCTTTGTCTCATCACTTTTGAGATATCGGTCTATATCACTCTCAATTGCCCGCTTAAAAATATTCATGTCTGATCAGTTTAGCACTAATCTAGAGCTTGTCAATACGCGGATTAGTATTAAAGTGATCAAAATTGGTACAAATACAAAACCAATATTCCACCATGAGTCGTTGGCAGGGGATAAATATTCAGTAATTCTTATCACTTGCTTGTCGGGATTGGTGATAATGGAGCTTTTGTAT
>JAUXUE010000076.1 GCA_030681075.1 Candidatus Amesbacteria bacterium
CAAATCCAAAATTATTATTGGCAGGAGTAGTCATGATGGCTGTTTTCTCAGTTGTCACTGCAGGACTTTTGTATCGCAAGCAAAATAGCAACCAAGCCTCCCAGTTTGTCGCCCGCAAAACCTCTGCCGCTACCACTACCACCATCTCTGACAATTTCAATGGCGCGACTTTAGATACTGCAAAATGGGGAATATTAAAAACTGTAACCACAAGTACTGCTGTCGTAACTGGAGGAAAATTAGATATAGTGTCTTCACCAAACTCATCTGCCAACTCGATTACTCATGCACAGACTGTTTCAATTATTACAGGAGATTTTACAGCTGAAGTTGATATTTCAAATTTTTTGACATCCACTGCGACAATTGGATCCGCTGTTTTGACTATTGAAGATGGAGCGGGGTTGTGGTCATCTGTATATTGGAACAAATCAACGAATTCCATTAGTATGTCAAACAAGACAACTTCTTCAGCCACCGTTATAAATGTCGGTAATTATGCACTTGGATCAGCAATAAACGTAAAACTAATATTAGTTAGAGTAGGAACTACTATTCAAGGTTTCGCCGATTCTGGATCTGGTTATGTGCTTGTCAGCAGTATTCAAAATGCTTTTGCAGGAGACGGAAAACTTGCCATTGGACCACATAATGATTCGACCACAGGTAATATTCAAACCTCTTTTGACAATTTTACAGCCCAAGTAAATTTAGTAGGGGCACCGACACCGGTGCCGGGATCAACTGCTGCCTGCCAGACATTTTTCAATGTCTTGCCATTATCAGCAACTCCGACCCCATTCCCAACACCAACACCTACACCCACCCCTTCGCCTACTCCCACACCTACACCCACTCCGCCGGCTCCTTCGCCTTCGGCTTCGGCGACCCCAAGTCCGACTCCCGTCACAGGCTGTAATTACGCGTGTACAAACAATGCTGATTGTCCATCCACTCTATTTTGTTACCAAGGAGCTTGCAGAAATGCATCGTGCTCAACTGCTGCCAGCTGTATTTGTGGAGGACCCACCCCCACTCCGTCTCCGACTCCGGTTGGGGCAAGCCCTACACCTGTTCCCACTACCCCGCCATTCTGTGCCAGCACTTGTACCACAAACAGTGAATGTCCATCTACTATGATTTGTTACACTGGATCATGTCGCAATCCGTCATGTGTCACAGCTACCAATTGTCTCTGTGCCGGTGCCACACCCAATCCCACACCCCTGACCAAGCTAACCCAAGCTGGATCAGTCGCTGGCACCTGGACTATCTCCATTGCCGGAATAATAATGGTAGCGCTTGGTGCACTAATGCTCGCCTTCTAGTAAAATAGTCCCATGCTTGGATTAATAATTGCATTTACTTTAATCACGCGGCTTTGGAATCTACATCTTCCCACTGAATATTATTTTGACGAAGTATATAACGCGTTTACTACTCAAGAGATTGTCAAAAATAATATTAAGGCTTATGAATGGTTTCACACATCCCCTGTCGTTGGCACTGCTTATGGTTGGACTCACCCACCACTGGCAAAGCTTATTTCAGCAATTGGCATTTTATTATTTGGTGATAATAGTTTTGGTTGGCGAGTAAGCGGCGCTGTTCTTGGTACTGGCGTAATTTACTTAACTTATTTGATTGCAAAAGAATTTATGACCAAGAAGTGGGCTTTGTTGGCAGCTTTATTTGCGAGCTTGGATGGATTAATTCTTGTCCAGTCACGAATCAACATGAATGATATTTATGCCTTATTTTTTATCTTATTAGTATTTTATTTTTTTGTTAAAAAGAGACTTTTACTGTTGGCCATAAGCTTGGGAATGCTTTTGGCTACCAAATGGACGGGACTTTATGCCATTGCGATTTTCGGCTGGCGAAAGAATATAATCGGAGTTCTGATCGTGGTATTGGGAATCTACTTACTGTCGTATTCACATTATTTTTATCTGGGCGGGACTTGGCAAAATTTTATTGAGCTACAGAAACAAATGTGGTGGTACAATACCAATCTGACTGCCACTCACACTTATCAATCCTCCTGGTGGACTTGGCCCTTTAACCTTCGCTCTGTCTGGTATTATGTCAATTATCAAATTGATCAGATTGCCAATATCTATGCTTTGGGTAATCCGATAATTTTTTGGGCTGGAATCCCGGCAGTTATATATGCATTATTTAAACGTCAATGGTTGATAGTTATTGGTTACTTAGCCTTTTGGTTACCATGGGCCAGAGCCCCACGTATTATGTTTCTCTACCACTACTTACCCTCTGTCCCATTTATTTGTATGGCAATAGCTTATTCGTTATCTCAAATCAAAAACAAATATTTAACTATTGGGATTTGTGGCTTGGTCATTGTGGCTTTTGTCTATTTTTATCCCCTCTGGACAGGTATTCCAATGCCCAAAGAATTTGTTAATCAGTATTTTTGGTTACCAGGATGGAAATAGTTGCTATTGCCATCATTATCTCGACCATGGTCGCCACCTGGTCTTCTTTTTTGGTTTCATTAATATACAAAGACTTTCTCATCTGGCCTGCCATTATCAGTTTTTTAGTTGTATTTATTTTTTTAATTAAATATTTAAAAGTCCAAACCTCTGTGTCCTGGGTCCTGTTTTCTGTGACTATCCTTGGTTGGTCTGTTTATTTAATAAAACTCTTTTCACAAATGTTAGTTGAGACATCGGAGGGCATTTGGGCAGGTGGAAGCAATGTCTGGGGCGATTGGGCAGGACACATTGGCTATATAGCCAATTGGTTGTATGGAGCAAATTGGCCTCCCCAAAATCCTTGGTATTCAGGAGTTCGTCTGGCCTACCCATTCCTTTTTGATTACACTTCTGCCATTCTTGCCAAAATTGGCTTATCAATTCCTTGGTCACTCCAATTACCAGGTATTATCTTCGGTATTATTTTAGTTATTTTGATTTATACCTTAACTGTAAAACTGACCAAGAATAATGTGGCAGCAGTCCTGGCTATTAGTATCTTTATGTTCTCAGGAGGACTTGGATTTATATACAAAGACACCAAAGAATTGACTCATTCATACGAACACAATATTCAATGGGTGAATTTTGTCATTTCCGAAATGGTTCCCCAGCGCGGAATATTGCTTGGTCTGACAGCAGCGCTTACCATTTTTATTCTCTGGGAGAGTCAATATTTTTTGTTAGCTGGAATTGTAGCCGGCCTTATCCCTTTTTTTCATGCTCATACATACCTTATGGTGATGTCAATTTCCGGAATATATTTTTTGTATAGACCGTCCAAAAAGTGGTTTGGTTTTTTTATTCCTGCAATTATTATGGCAATTCCTCAGTATTTATATTTCCTACCACAGACCAAAGGATTTATTAGATGGCTTCCGGGCTGGGCTGCCCATGTTCAAAACGACAATTGGCTCTGGTTCTGGTTTAAAAATATGGGGTTTATGCTTCCCCTATTGCCTATTGCCTGGTTCACTAGCTTTTTTAAAGAGCGTCGTCTCTTCTGGCTTTATCTTCCGTTTGTCATAATATTTATTGTCTGCAACCTCTGGATATTTCAGCCTTGGGAAAACGATAATTCCAAGATGTTACGCTATTGGTATTTAGGTTCAGCTATTTTGGCGGGGTGGTATCTGACCAAAATACCAAAAATACTTGCTCTATTATTATTTGTCGGAATTATATATTCTGGTGCATACGATGCCAAATCATGGCTCGATTTTGAAAAAAATAAACTGATGCTCTGGAGTAGGTCCGATATCGAATCTGCCGAATTTATCAAAGCCAATACTACTCGTGACTCAATCTTTTTGACGAATGATAACCACAATCACTGGTTGGTAGATTTATCGGGACGAAAAATCGTCATGGGCTTTAGAGGTTGGCTGTGGTCTTGGGGTATCAACTATAGTGAACGGGAATCAGACGTCCGTAAGATATTTAATGGAAATTCGGAACTTCTGAAGAAATACTCTATTGATTATGTCTTGATCGGAGAAGGGGAAAAAAGCAATTTTGGAGCCAATGAAAAATATTTTGTAGATAAATACCCAGTATTATTGGACACTGGGTTTCAAAAAATCTTTGACGTAAGATGAGATCTTGGAGAAATCGTCCCCAACAGGCATTAATACCCATTGAGAATCAACCAATGCGAGAGGATTGTATACAAGTGTCGAAATGTTAGTAGTACGAACGGGGGTTTTATATACACCTAAGCCAAGCTTGATTACTGCCGGAACCAAGTCAGGTGATATATCAGAAAGCGTAAGCTTACGGGCAAGGCTTTGTAACTCAATTATTTTTAATGGATTTTGGATTATTTTTTCTCTTACAGCTTTCATGACTTGTTCCTGGCGAATACTCCTTGCAAAGTCAGACCCTTCATCGTTTTCGGAATTACGAGACCTGGCAAATTTTAAGGCAGTCGAACCAGACATAGATTGTATTCCAGCATCAAATTTTATAATTTCGTACCGGCAGGATTCACAGGGGTCATTTTCTTTTCCGGCAATGGGATAGAGCTTATCTTCAAAAGAATTCAAGACATTTATTTCTACCCCACCTATCACATCAATCAGTTTTTCAAATCCCGAAAAATCTATTTTAGCCGCATAATGAATGGGTATACCCAGGACTTCAGACACGGTCGATTTGGCCAAAATAAACCCTCCACCTGCTTGTTTTTCTTCACCGTAATAATACATGGTATTTATTTTTGCCTTGAGGCTTTGGATCCACAAATCACGGGGAATAGTAATGACTGCGACATCAGGCGGTTCAGACCGGACTGACACCACAGCCATGGTATCGGTAAGATCAGCTCCTGTATGACTACCTCCACCCACACCCATGACCAAAAAATTGGTTCTGTCATCAGACACGGGGAGCTTGATTTGAGAGAGCTTCCAGGCTGATTTGGTAAATCCGAACGCTGGCATAAACAAGTATCTAATACCCAAAAGTAATATTACTAGGCTTATTATTATAAATACCCCCCGTTTTAGATAAACTCGGGATAATAACTGCCGTTTGATACGGTTATAATTGACATCCATGGATACTATTCTACAGGGCTTGAACAAGGCTCAACAAGAGGCGGTTTGTTTTGCCGATACACCTTTGCTTATTTTGGCAGGGGCTGGCTCTGGAAAAACCAAAGTTTTGACTCACCGAGTGGCATATTTTATAAAAAACGGTGTTTCACCCGAAAACACATTGCTCCTAACGTTTACTAACAAGGCTTCTGAAGAGATGATAAAAAGAGTAAAAATTCTGACTGGAAGCGCTAATGTTTCTGGCGGAACTTACCATAGTTTTGGAGCCAAAATATTACGAAAGTATCACCATTACTTAGACCTAAGCCCAGATTTTACAATTTTTGACACTGACGATCAGATGGATACCATGAAACAAGCCTTTGCCAATCTAGGGATTGACCCAAAAACCACCAAAATTTCTTCTGTCCTGGGCACAATATCCAGTGCTAAAAATGAGCTTATTAGCGCCTCTGAATATATTAATTATGCCAGAGGGCAGTTTCAGGAATTGGTGGCGAGGTGTTATTTGGCTTATCAGCAATTATTAAAGAAGTATCACGCCTTGGATTTTGATGATTTATTGGTCAAAACAGTTGAATTGTTAAATAATCCGGAAGTTTTGAATAAGCTTAATGAGATTTTTACCCATATTTTAGTGGACGAATATCAAGATACCAACAAAGCTCAGTTTCAAATAACCAAGTTGCTAGCCAAAAAAGATCAACACCTGACGGTCGTAGGTGACTTTAGTCAGGCAATTTACAGCTGGAGAGGTGCTGATTACCGCAATATGTTGCTTCTCAAGCAAGACTTTCCTAATCTCAAAACGATAAATCTCGAGCAAAATTATCGATCGACCCAAAATATTTTGGATGCCGCCAACAACGTTATATCCAAAAACAAAAATCATCCAATTCTTTCATTGTGGACTGAAAAGTCTGATGGTTCAAAAATAGTTTTGTATGAAGCAGATAACGAATGGCGTGAAGCTGAATATATTGCTGAAAATATCACGATATTTTCTGACGCTGCGGTTCTATATCGAACTAACGCCCAATCGCGGGTTATTGAAGAAACTTTTTTACAGAAGAATATTCCTTATGTTCTTATCGGTGGAACACGTTTTTATGAACGCAAGGAAATAAAAGATGTCTTGTGCTATTTGCGTTTACTAATCCATCCCGGCGATGAAGTTTCAGCAAAGCGCGCTGAAAAAATTGGGAAAATGCGGCTAAACCAACTTCTAATCTCTAATATCCAATTTCTAGATAAGCCAACTCTAGAGGTACTGGAAAATGTTCTGAGAGTCACGAAGTATCTAGAGTTATATGATGTTGATGATCCCGAGGACGCGGGTAGATTAGAAAATATCAAAGAATTGTATTCTGTAGCCAGTCTCCATCCAAACCTCAATGAATTTCTAGAAAAGATTGCTTTGACCGAGAAAGAATCCAAAAAAACTCACACGTCAGAAAAGGGTTATGTGACACTTATGACCATGCACGCAGCCAAAGGACTCGAGTTTAAGCATGTCTTTATTGTGGGCCTAGAGGAAGGATTGTTCCCCCATTCACGGACATTGTTGGATCCAACCGAGATGGAAGAAGAAAGACGCCTTGCTTATGTGGGAATTACCCGAGCAATGGACAAGCTTTATCTGACTTATGCCAGATCTAGAATGTGGTTTGGCCAAAGAAATTCAAATACCATATCTCGTTTTGTTTCTGATATCCCAGAAAGTTTGTTAGAAACAAGCAGTCTGCCTACGCCAAGGCTACGGCAAGATAAATGGGGTTTTGACGAATCAGGCAACTGGCAATGGAAACCAGAGGACTAACCTTGTTTCTTAAATTCCATACGCTTCTTAAATAGATTTTCCCTAAATCCGCCCTTTTCAATATAACTTTTCTGAATTCCAGCCAAGAAACGATCCATTAGAAAACTTTCTTTTGTACAAAGTGTGACCATAAGATTAGCAAATGCTTCCTTATCTCCAAAGTCAATCCCATTAGACTCATGTGCCCCATGAGTAACATGGGTCTCATGCGTATCTACACGAATTCCTCGTAAACGAAGCACCCGCGGGTCATCCTTTTCCCAAAGTTTCAGTCCATTTTTCCAAAGAAAATCTTTATAGTCCTCAATTAATTCACCAAAGCTGGCTCGGGAAACACCTGTTAGTTTCAAATTACTTTCGGCCGAATTCTCCAATGACCCCTCAACTAGATTCTGTTTACAACTCCGCGCAGCCTGAATCATTTGATCAAATGTTCGCGAAAATTTATCGACGTAACGCTCACAAAATATTGTATTTAAATTGAATATCTCTACTGCCAACCAATAAACCAGTGTATTCTCTATTCCTCCGTTCATTTTGCTCATGAGACCCATTAGACCCATGGTTCTCATTACTTAATAATACATCAGATTGTATAATCTAGTCATGAGTCATCCATTACAATCCAACGAATGGGGTGAGTTTAGAGCCGAAAATGGTAATCTAGTGACAAGGGTCAATGGCTTTCAGATCATCTGGAGCAAAATACCCCATACTCCATATTACTTTGGAACATTATTAAAAAGTGAGATTCCATCTAAAATCGATCTAGATAAATTTAAAGAAGAGGCTAAAAAAATAAATGGCATTGGTATTAGGATGGAACCAAATGCCCAAAACGGAATACTTCCTGATGGATTAGTCAAAGGTAGACGGTTCTTTACTCCCCAAACTTTTTGGCTTGATTTGACTCAACCTGAAGAAGAACTTTTGAAAAATATGCACCCCAAGGCTAGATACAATATCAGAGTCGCTCAAAAGCACAAAGTTGTAATCAAAGAAAGCCATGATATAGAAGTTTTTTTGGTCTTAAATAATCTTACTCAAAAACGCCAAGGCTTCTTTGCTCACGATGAAAAATATTTTAGAAACATGTGGAAGCATCTTGGCGGGAAAATCGCACATTCATTTGTGGCTGAATATGAAGACGAAGCTTTGGCAGCTTGGATTATATTCAAATATGAAGATAAAATATATTATCCGTACGGTGCTAGTTCCGATAAGTTTAGAAATGTCCAAGCTACCAGCCTTATGCTCTGGGAAACAGCTCTTTGGGGAAAGAAACAAGACTGTAAAATATATGATTTATGGGGAGTGGAAGAGGGCAAGGGCTTTACCAGATTCAAAGAGCAATTTGGCCCACTACTAATTACGTTTGTAGGCACATATGATTTGCCCATCAATCCAGCTTTATATTGGTTATTTAGATTTATGGAATATTTAAGATGGCAGATCTTAGGCAGTCTCCGGCATTTGCGCGGTATCTTGGCACATTAGGCTGGAAAGTGGAAAAAGGAATCTTCATTAGACCACTTTGGATTTTTGGTGCTCTGGCCAAAATCCAGCGGGGGGTTCTACCCGGCAATTGGAAAGCAATATTAAAAAAGCACCGTGTCTGGTACTTTGAGATAAACTATTCGCCTTCAAAGACTTTACGTATTGATCTGACTCCTTCGGTCAAAAATATCTTTGCGCAATTTAAAAAAGACGCACGTTATGTACTTCGTAAATTTCAAATTTCAAATTTCAAATTTCAAATTAACCGTTTTGATGATTTTTATACTATCTGGCAAAAATCAGCAAAACGTAAGGGGTTGTGGATTCCAAAAGAAAAAGAATACTTCAATTTACTAAAGTGCTTTAAAAATAAATGTTTTTGTATAACTATAAATGATCAGGCTGGTGCACTTGTCTTGATACACGATTCTATTGCATATTACTATTACGCAGGTGCGACCAAGGAGGGCGTCAAGCAAAACCTACCCTATTTGGTTGTCTGGAAATGTATGCAAGAAGCCAAATAGAGAAAATGTAAGCGGTGGGATTTTGAAGGAATTTATGATTCCCGCTTCCCCAATAAAGACTGGCTGGGCTTCTCCCACTTCAAAAAGTCCTTCGGTGGCAGTGAAATCCTATTCCCAGGTGCAACTACTTCTTATCACAAAGCATTTTGAAGGCGCAGGAGGAGCAATAGAAGCCGGTGCAGCAGAAGTCACTGGATTGGATTTCGTCGCGAATCTTTAGGATTTGTTCTTTGGCTTTTTCGAGATCATTGGATGTACGTGTAGTTGATATAGCTTCACCTGTCTGGAGAAAATACAAGGTTAACTTTATTTTTGGACCAAGATTTAGGGCTTCAGCTGCCAGAGCATAAAACGATAACTGGAGGTTTTTGTCTACATCTTTTTGTTCTGCTGGTTTTCCTGTCTTATAATCGATTATCTCGACGGTCCCGTCCTCCCAGATATCTACTCTGTCCATTCTCCCAGTAATTTTTAAGTCATTGGTGATAGGAATCGAAAATTGGTGCTCGGTATATTTTGGTTTGTGTTTTGAATATTTATCGTAAGCTAAATATTTGATTATCAGTTCCTCACCCAGTTTTTTTGTTTCCTTTCTTTGCTGAGGACTCATGAATCCGGCGTCGCGCCAGGATGTCCTATATGTTTCTAGTGGATTATCACTATTTAGAGCCTTATGAACCACAGTCCCAAGAGTCGTCATAGAAGTAGCAGGCTCAGAAATACCCAAAATATATTTGGCTTTATAGTGCGCCGGACATTCTTCGAATGAAGTAATATGAGAATAAGATAAGTTATCTATATGTAAAGTATGTATAGGATTGTCCGAAACCGAACGGAGTGAGGAGGGGTGATACTCGTTTTTTGATTCGGTAACACCTGTCTCACCAACAAAAATTGAAACCTTCTTTGCCCTCTTTGTTTCTCCATAATAATCGGAAGCAGTTAAATATAGTCTGGACTTGGCCCGGGTCATACCTACATAAAACAAACGACGTTCCTCTTGTAAGTGAAAGTCTAATTCTGGAAGTCGTTCTTTGATAAGAGATGTTGGAATCGGCAATTGCTCAGATCGGTTTCGGGATGGAAACCTATCCATAACCAAGTTTGTCATAAAGACTGTCTCAAATTCCAAGCCTTTGGCAGAGTGAACAGTCAGAATATTGACCGCGTCATTTTGTCTCCAATCCGAATCGACACTGGCTTGGGGTGATTCTCCCATCTGCATATTCAGATCAATCCAATCGACTACTGTTCTGACTGATGCATCGCGTGAGTCCTCAAAGCTTTTGACACGCTTGAAAAATTTGGCAATGTTTTTGGCTTTATTATCATCTTCAATCGTCATTAATATTTTAGTCTCTACCAAGAAATCATAGAGAATTTGGCCAGCACTGTTATTACTCGATTTTTGTATAGCGGATTTTAGAAACGAAATTGCACTTAGATCAAGATCGCTACATATTTCAAACAAAGTTTTACCAGTATGCCTGGTTTTGGCAAACAAATCAGCTAAGTAGTTATTATCTATTTGCCAAATGTCCATTGCCAGTACCCGATAGAGTGAAATGTCATCATCCGGATTATCAATTGCGCGTAATATGGCAATTAAATCTTTAATTTCAGGTTGGACAAAAAGTTGGGCTGGGCCCAAGAACTGGACTGGTACTCCTGCCCGCTCTAGTGCTTTCACAAATGGCTCTGCTTGAGAATTAGAGCGAACGAGAATGGCGTGATCTTTAAAATTATTATGTATTTGACTAGTAATCCAATCAGCTTCATCCTCCCCGCGCGAAAACTTCTGAAAAACTACTTCTCCTTCTGGTCTGCCTGGCAATGCTACCAGCTTTTTATCAATACTGGCTTTTATTTCCAAGCGGTCAGGATTGTTATGGCTAATTAATTTATAAGCTGCGTCCAAGATTTTTTGCCCGCTTCTGTAATTTTGAGTCAACACTACAGTCTTGACATCTTTGTAGGTATCAAAGAATGACAAGACATTACCGACAGCTGCCCCACGAAACCGGTACACAGCCTGGTCATCGTCGGCCACGACATTAATATTGCGGTGCTTTGATGCCAGAATCTCCAAGATTTTGTTTTGAGCATAGTTGGTATCCTGATATTCATCTACCAAGATATATTTAAAGTTCTCTTGATATTTTTTGGCAATTTGAGGACGATTGATTAATATATGAAGTGTGTAATAAATTAAGTCTGCAAATTCCATCACCGAATTATCAGCCTTAATCTGTTCCCACGATTTATATAAGTTTGCCAATTCAATATCATTTGGTTCTTTTACAAATTTAATGTAATCATCAGGCGTAACGTCCTCATCCTTCAATCTGGAAAAATGTTTTAGAATCGCTTCGATAAACCTATGGGGATTACCAAGGGGGCGATAATAGTCCAAATTAAATTTGTAAATATTTTTCTTAAACAGAGCGACAGCGTCTACTTCTGTCAGTAAATCAAATTCAAAGTCGATTCCAATATTTATTCCCTCATCTCTCAAAAATTGCTCGCAAAAAGAGTGAAAGGTGCCGATAAACATTTTGGAATAGCCGAGGGGCATGACTTCATCTAGGCGGTCTTGCATTTCGGTAGCTGCTTTCTCTGTAAATGTCAGAGCCAGTATTTCATTTGGCAAGGCCTGTCCGCTTGATAGTAAATATTTTATTCTTTCCGTAATAACGGTCGTTTTTCCCGTTCCTGCACCGGCAATAACCAATAGCGGACCAGATTGGTGTTTAATAGCTTCGAGCTGTTGGGGATTAAGAGTTTTATTCATAAGGGTACATACCTAATAATATGGGTACAGTCCTTTCATTTTACTACTTGACAGTCTACTCCGTACCGTCTTTAATTATATCATGAAATATTCGGAACTTGTGCAAAAGATTGGTATTGGATTATCGTTGGTTTTTGTCTTTTTATTTCCCCTGTGGTTTCTGCCTATTACTTCGGACTTCTATGAATTTAACAAGCAAATTTTACTGATTGGCACTTCATTGGTCTTACTCTTGGTTCTGAGCTTACATTGGGTCATGGAGAAACAAGTCAAAATTCTCCGTACTCCTTTGGGACTTCCGGTATTAGCTTTGGCAGTGTCAGTTTTGCTTTCGACAGTTCTGCGCAGCCCAAATAAAATAGAGGCTCTTATAGATCCCGCTCAGACCGGTACTATTCTGGCGGGGTTAGTACTATTTTTTGCGGTCAGCAATTTGTTTAAAACCAAGCAGGAAATTTCTCTATTGGTGACTACATTCTTCGCCTCGTCTCTTGCAATATCGACCCTGGGCTTACTCTGGGGATCTGGAATTATTCTCAAGATACTTCCTGAATCGATGAATTTTACCAAATCCGTCATCTGGTCACCCACCGGAGCTTCACTAAACTCTATTGTATATCTCGTAGTTTCGCTGGTTATGGCCGCTGTCATATTAATAAGAAACAAATGGACAGGAACTGCCAGTGTCTTACCAGCAGCAGTTGTGTCTGTAAATTTAGTTACTATTGTATTGACTGGATATCTTATCTTTGCACCCCAATCAGCCTATAAACCAACTTTTCTACCCCAATCAACAGGTTGGGCAATAGCCCTCGAAGTCCTGAAAAGCTCACCCATTCTTGGATCAGGACCTGCAAGTTTCTTGTCTGATTTTACCCAGTTTAGACCAATCATTTTTAACCTGACACCAAATTGGGCTGTCCGCTTTACTTCGAGTAGTAATCAATATCTGCAAATGTTGACAGTTACTGGTTTCTTGGGATTTGTAGCTTATCTGTATTGGTTAGTAAGACAAGTCCAAATGTTTGTCAAATCATTTGCTTCCAAAGAATTTTTACCTTTGGCTGTAGGTTCGGCCATGATTGCATTAATGTTTGTCCAGATCTGGCTTCCCCTGACTACAGTGACGTTTGGGCTTATGTTTATACTAACAGCCATGTTGGTATTGGCCCATCGTCAGGCGGGATTATCGACTGTCCATGAATCTACTTTGGATATAGTCGCTACTACATCTACCGGCCACTCACCTATTTTTCCTTGGGCAATATTACTATTAGTCTTATTGGTCTTTGTACCCAGTGTCTATTTGGTTTCAAGAGCTTATGGCGCAGAAATACTATTTCAAAAATCCCTTGTCGCAGCATCAGCCAATGATGGCAAAAAGACCTACGACACCCTTATTGCAACTGTCCAGATGAACCCATATCGCGATACCTACAGAGTTGCTTATTCGCAGACAAATATGCTGATAGCCAATACTCTTGCCAGCAACAAGGATATTTCCGATGCCGATCGAAATACCGTCACTCAGCTAGTCCAGCAGGCTATCCGCGAGGCCAAAAATGCCGTCGCCTTGAATCCCACCAAAGTAACCAATGTTGAAAATCTGGCATCTATCTATCGCAATCTTTTGAACTTTGCCCAAGGTGCTGACGCCTGGACCACGGCGTCATACCAACAAGCCGTAGCGCTTGATCCCATCAATCCCAATCTCCGGATTGCCTTGGGTGGCGTTTATTTTGCTCAGAAGAATTTTGATGAAGCTGTCCGTTTGTTTCAAACTGCGGTAGACCTTAAGCCCGATCTAGCCAACGCACATTATAATCTTGCTGCAGCCCTTCGCGAAAAAGGTCAATACGAAAAAGCCTTGGCTAGTCTAGATCAAGTGTTACAGCTTATTTCTGACAAAAATTCTGAAGATTATACCAAGGCATCAGAAGAAGCTGACGAGTTGCGCAAAAAAGTGACTTCTAAAGAAGAAGCTAAAAAGACAAACACTCCCTCTCAATTGACAAGCCCCGAATCAGCCCTACCTAAACCAAAGATTGTTCCTCCCATCAAAGTTTCGGAAGCGCTAGCCCCTGAAGCTCCATCCACTCCATCCGCACAATAATACCTCACCCCCCACGGCCCCCCATTTACCTCACCCCTACCCCTCTCCTGATTTTAGGAGAGGGGTATAATTTATATATGAAAAGTATTTTTCACAAAGTATTAAATACAAATCGAATGGTTGATAGGAGAAGAGATTTGAGATCTAAATCAACTCCAGCAGAAAATATACTTTGGCAACAATTAAGAAACAGCAAGCTTATATTTAGGTTTAAGAGACAATACAGCATAATGAACTATGTAGTTGATTTTTACTGTCATAAAGCAA
>JAUXUE010000083.1 GCA_030681075.1 Candidatus Amesbacteria bacterium
ACGACTTCCTCTCTCGAGAAAGTATGAAGAAGAAACTGGTAGCTGGGGTTTCTATCCGGCTGGATGAAGTCTTTTATCCTTTGATGCAAGGCTATGATTCATATTTTATGGATACAGATATCCAAGTAGGAGCTGCCGACCAAACATTTAATATGCAGGCTGGCAGAATATTACAGCGCAATCTAAGAAATAAAGAGTCGTTTGTCCTAGTCAATCAGTATCTTACTGGCACAGACGGGCGCAAAATGAGTAAAAGCTGGGGCAACGCCATCTGGCTTTCCGACGAACCCAACGAAATGTATGGCAAGGTAATGTCTATCAAAGACGAATTGATTCCAGAATATTTCTTATTGGCTACAAAAATTGAGATGCCAAATGAAAAGAATCCAATGCTTCTTAAGAAAACTTTGGCTTTACAGATAGTGACAGAGTTGCATAGTGTAAATGACGCAAAAAAAGCCCAGAAATATTTTGAAAGTACTTTTCAACAAAAACAAACTCCACAGGACATAGTCACAGTCACAGTCACAGGAAATAATATTGTTGATGTTTTGATTGAAACTGGCCTGGCCAAGTCAAAATCCGAAGCCAAACGCCTAATTGAGCAAAAAGGGGTCAGAGTAAATGATCAAGTCGTAACTTCTATCTCCTATCTCCTAACTACTAACTCCATTGTCAATGTCGGTGCGAGGAAGTTTGTAAAAGTATTGACCAAGTGATATATAATCAAGTTATGAAATCTGCAAAAATACTTAAACACGGTTTACATGCTTTAGTCTGGAAAGAAGGCAAATATTTCGTGGCCAAATGTGTAGAAGTTGAGGTTGCGAGTCAGGGTAAATCTAATAAAGAAGCATTGCAAAACCTAGAGGAAGCAGTCGAGCTATTTTTTGCAGACGAAAAAATAAAAGTGCCCTCTTTTTCCAATCTTCAATTCTTTCCCTTAACCTATGCCCAAGCTATATAGTTCTAGAGAAACTATAAATTCATTACGGCGCGCCGGCTTTGAAATAATTTCACAAAGCGGAAGTCACATCAAAATGCGTGGGGTTGTGGACGGTAAGCCACAAACAGCAATTATTCCAAACCATCGCGAATTGGCAATGGGAACTTTCAAGTCAATTTTGAAGCAAGCAAATTTGACCAAATCCGAGTTCGAAGAACATCTATAATAAATCTAACCAAATTTAATTGTCTCCTCCAACGCCAGGGCTCATGCACAAGCCTCCACAGCCATTCAAATCCCCCTTTTTCGACTAATTTGGGAGGTAGTATCGTCTTTCCAGTCAAATAATCAAAAGCGCCACCAATGCCAATACAGACCCTCGTATGAATATCGCTTAAATTGTTCCAAATCCACTTTTCCTGCCATGGGGCCCCGTAGGCTACCAATAAAATATCGGGTTTGTATTTGTTAATTTTCTTTAAAATCTCATTATTTCTGGATGGATTAGTTTTATCAAATTCACCTTCATCAAAAGTTCCACCATATTTTTTGACCATCTCCCCTGCCACACCGTTTTGGCCACCCAAAAAGAAAAATTTATAAGGTTTCTCGAGTAACTCCGCTACCAATTTGCGTCCAGGGATAATATTTTTGATACCAGCCAGCTTCAGGCCGACACCATCAGCAATGGCCAAGTCAGCACTATTTAAAATGTTTTTGAATTCTGGATCGTTTTGGGCTAATAATATGAACTCAGGATTTACGGTAACTACAAAAAAAGGTTTCCTTCTGTTTGGATTTTGTACTTGAATATCAATTTTTCTTAGCACTTCGACAAGATTAGTGCTATCCACCACTACCCCAAGGATATTTGCTCTGTTGCGCTTCATTGTCTATATTATACACTCAACTGCTATTGCAGAGTTAAACAGTTCGTCAGTTGATCAGTTTATCAGTTAAAAAACGTCAATTTGCTACAGGTCTCCTAATCTCTAATCTCTATTTTCTAATCTCTAATCTTTGTTCACACTTTGTCCCCATCATAATCAGATTCGTGTTCCACAATTGAAAATTGAAAATTGTAAATTGAAAATTAAGGATTCGTCAGAATCCTATAGGTCTCTCTCGCAGCTTTTTCCCAGCTAAATTGCTTGGCTCTTAAGAAGCCTTTGGTTATAAGTAACTTACGTAACTTAGGATTACTTATAATTTGGTCTAATTTGTCTAATATGTCTAATGGGTCCGATGGGTCGAACAAGAGACCCGCGTTCCCGACTACTTCTGGGAGTGCTCCTCCATTTGAGGAAATTACAGGGATTCCCGCAGACATGGCTTCCAAGACCGGAAGTCCAAATCCTTCTGTAATACTGGGCTGGACATAAAACATGGCGTTTTTCAAAAGTGTATTTCTATCTTCGTCTGAAACAAAACCCGTGATAATAACTCCATATTTTTTAGCCAAACCAACTACCTCATCAAAATTCCATCCTAATTTCCCACAAATAACTAATTTTATTTCCTTGAGCACTTTTTTCTGAGCACTGAGTACTGCAAAGGCTTTGATTAACCTAACTAAATTTTTGCGGGGCTGGATAGTTCCCACAAATAATCCATATCTATCTAGTATATTACTCTGTCTATTTATATCTTTGTAGCTTATTCCTTCGTGTATGACAGTAATCTTTTTGGGATCTGCCCCCAATCTCTCTACTAACTGGTCTTGAGTAAAACGGCTTACTGCGATTATCTTCTGCGCCCTGCTCACTGCGTACTGAGTACTGAGCGGAAGATACCATCTTTGAAGCCAATTTTCGTAAGCGGGCAACCATTCGTACTCGATCCCATGAATAGTCACAATCTTTTTAAGGCCTGGCCTTGCAAGAATTGGTAATGTGTGGGCAGGAACCCACAAAACATCAAGTTTATCGACCCAAGTGCGATATGCCAGACCAACTTGGGTCCAAAAATATGGCAATTTGATATTTTCTTTAGTATACAAAATCCACTCGTGTTTTTTTGCCTCGGGAAGCTTGAGTAAATGAGTAATTATTTCAAAAGAATAGCTTTCGGTACCGGTTTTTTGATCACCAAAAGCTCTAGAAGCATCAATTCCTATCCTCATATTACATTTTTTCAGGAGCAGAAATGCCCAAAAGATTCAAGCCTTTCTTGAGCACATCCCCTACTGACTTAGTCAAAGCCAATCTAAATTCTCGTTCCCCTGAGTACTGAGCACTGAGTATTGAGCACTTATTATAGAAAGTGTTGTATCTCTGGGCTAATTCGTATATGAAATTACATAGCAGATTGGGGCTGTATCTGCTAGCCGCTTCCTCTACTACTTCTGGGAACTTGTAAATCCAACGCAGTATTGAGAGTTCTTCAGTATTTAACTCTCCCCCTACCCCCTCTCTTAATTTAAGAGAGGGGAACGAAAGGGGTGAGTTATTTTTCGCGAGCACACTCATAATGCGGGCGTGAGTATATTGCAAATATGGTCCAGAATTCCCTTGCAGAGCTAATATCTTGTCCCAATCAAATACAATATTACTCTGGATGCCATGTAAAAGATCAAAATATTTAATCGCTCCAATCCCCACCTCAGGTATGCCTTTTGCCCTATTTATAGCCTCTTCTAGCACTTCGTCAAGTTTGACAGTATTACCACCACGAGTGCTAAATTTCTTACCATCTGAGGCCAGATACAGGCCATGCTTGGTATGAATAAGCTCAACGTCGTTCGAAACTAGACTCATTTTTTTACTCGCTGTAAAAAGCTGTGCAAAATATAAAGTCTGCTCAGCGCCGACTTCATATATTATTTTGATAGGGTCAAACGTATTCTTTCTATATAATACTGCTGCAAGATCACGGGTTGCATAAGTAGTCCCCCCATCGCTTTTGAGAAGCATCAGCGGTGAGTCGTGACCAGTTTCAATTATCCATGCTCCATCACTTTTTACTGCAATACTTCCTTTGGCAATCTTAATTACTTCCGGCATTTTGTCTTCATAGAAACTTTCGCCATGGGCATTATCAATCTGAACGTTCAGTAAATCATAAACTCGCTTAAATTCCCGCATAGATATCTGAATACATTTATTCCATAATTCCCGCGCAATTGGATCTTTATCTTCTAAGCGTTTAAACCATTTTCTAGCCTCGTTTTCTAAAGATTTATCGTTTTCCGCAAGTTTATGAAATTCTATATACAACTCTTCCAGTTTATCTATATCATATTCAGTCACACTATATTTTTCCAGCATATATAACAATTTTCCAAACTGAGTGCCCCAATCGCCAAGATGGTTATCTCCGATTGTCTTATATCCCAAGGCTTCATACAAATTATAAAGTGCCTGACCGATGATGGTGGATCGCAAGTGCCCGATACCAAAATGTTTGGCAATATTTGGACTTGAGTACTCAACTATTATCGTCTGGCCGTGTCCTATATTTGGAAGATCAGAGGCGGTGGACATTAAATTTAGTAGGTTTTCCGGCGTCAGAGTAATATTTATAAACCCAGGACCTGCCACAGTAGCCCCTGGGATCTTGGCTGCAATAGCCTTGGCATCAAGCTTCTTTTTGATGGCAACATTGGTCGAATAATCGCCGTATGTTTCCAAATTGGGGTGTTCCAGATGGACTTCTGTAATATCGACTCCGGCTGCTTCAGCGATAGTCTGGCGTAATTGATCTCTTAGCATAATAGCGATTATAGACTATTGCCAATACCAAATACCAGATAGCGACCCATCCCCAGCTCATCTGACCTACGGTAAGGCTCGCCCAGGACAATCGGGAAAGCCAGGAAGAAACATAAAGCATGTAGGCAATTAGTGGCCATGCTAAATAAAGTATCGGTCCAAATATTAGACCTAGAGCGGTTAACTGCATAATAAATGGAACTGTCCAGACTACCAACAAGTTTGCCACCGGTGCGACCAGAGACAGTTGGCCGAAATGATGCAATATTAATGGAATCGTAAAGAGTTGGACCATCATAATTAACGATAACTCATTTAATACCACCCCCTTACGTCCCCCTCCTAATTTAGGAGGGGGATTAGAGGAGGAGGTACTTGCGAGTACTCCAGCTGTTGCAGCAAACGATAATTGAAATCCAATATCCGCAATATACCATGGGTTCCATAAAATCATGATTACCGCAGTCATTATAAGCGACCATATTGCATCGCTCTTTCGCCCATATACCAATGCGGTAAAAGATATAATACTCATGATTCCCGCACGGATAACCGAGGCGGTTAAGCCGGCCAACAACATATACAATATAGTTCCAAGTACTCCTAACAGTATCATTAGCCTTTGATGCTTTAGTTTCTTACCAATTCTCGCTAGCCAGCCACTGACCATAACAACGTTATATCCAGACGCTGCGATAATATGTGACAGACCATCTCTGGTAAAATCGCGTTTAGTATTGTAAGCAAGTAACTTATTGCCACCCAAAAGTATTCCTGAGGCTAAACCACCTGCATCACCGGGTAAATAATTGATAATCTTTTGTTCTAAAAAGACCCGTAGTCTGAAAAATATTGGAGTATGATTATTTCTAATCTGGGCTTCTTCTAGGTATATACTTATTCCATATTTCTCTGTCACTTGATCGGTGATTCTGCCAACCACAGTCACTTCATCTCCATCGCTTAAATCTACTAGTTTATCGAGTATGACAAATGATCTGTTTTCTAGTCTTATCTTACCATTCCAAATAACTCCTGTGACTGCGACTTGATCTCCTATATTGACCTGTACTTGAGTTTGTACTGCATAAATATATCTGACCAAGCACAGTGCAAATAGTGTTCCAACAAAGATCCATCTTACCATACCGACAACAAATCCTTAATCTGGGTATAGAGCTTGGCAGTAATGATCTTTCTAGAAACCAATTCGGCTAATTCCTGATATGGCCGGCCATTAATTATTTTCTCCGCAG
>JAUXUE010000090.1 GCA_030681075.1 Candidatus Amesbacteria bacterium
GGCTCTGAATGGCGCTTTAAACGGGGGATTTGATTTTGAGAACAAGGTCATTGGATTTATAGGTGAAGGAAACACTGGATCTTCTCAACGAAAAAAAGTGGAAGATTTTCTGGGTAAACCAATAAGTGACGACGAATATAATCAATTTGTTGCGAATATCGAATGGTTTACTAATACCCAACCCGCAAATGCCAAAGCCTTTGCAGAGGCTCACTTGTCTGCTCTAAAATTATGTGAATCGGACATTGATCCAAATACTTGCACCAATGCCTTAAATAAGGCCGAAAAATTACTGGCTACAGTTGATGAACAATTTAGACCCCAGGCAGCTGCAAACTTAATTTCTACTTGGTCTGCAGAAACCGATGCCTCAAAACGTGACGATGCCTACAAGGCAGCTGGAATTATTGATAAAGTTTTAGTTCAAAAGCTGGAAAATGGATATATTGGTAGATATGGAACTCTTGATGAAGCTTATGCCCAGTGCGCAAAAACTGAAGTTGAAAAATGTGATAAATCTACTGCAATAAATTATCTGGATGCAAATTCGCTAGATAAACCTGGAACCGTATATGGTGATCGGGAAAATATCCAAAATCAAAAGGCACAGGTGGCTTTATTCAAAGCCTATCAAGATTCATTGTTAACCAACGAAGCGCCTTCAACACCCGAGCTTGAAAATTCCCAGCTCGATCCCCAAGTTCTTGCTAAAGCCAAAGAAAATCTCGAAAAACTGAAAGGTTATGTAAAATCTTACACATCATGTATTACAAATTGTGACAATATCAAGTATAACATCAGTCAAACGTTTTCTTCGTTTAATAATACAGAATCTGGTCAACAAACTCTCAAGGATTTTGTGGGCTCTCTGGAAAAAACCAGAGTCTATACAGTTAACAAACAACTAGCAGATGCCATAGTTAACAACTCCAAAGCTGGTATAAGAATTGACTTGTCTCAAACTCCAAATTATGGAGTGGCCAAGCAGATGAACGCCGATCTTGTCTTAATCGAAACGCTGGCTGAAAATATTGCAAAACAAAAAATGGCTGGGGCATCACCAAACATAACTGGGGCAGAAGCCAAAGTTGCCTCATCCCCTCTCTATTCACTCAACCCCAACCAAGCGATCGACAATCTGCACTCTGCCATTGACCAAAAATACGACCAACTCGTGGCCCAAAATGCGATTGATAATATCAAAAGACTATATACCGAACCAGATTTATCCAAGATTAATTTTGGAAAAATACAACCATTAATTAATAATTTTAAAACTGACGACTCATTTGCATTTATGCAAAATAAAGACCAAGCATTGAAAGCCAAGTATGAAAAACTTACTCCCACCCAACAAACTTACTTTGCCCAAGGACTAGTATTTAATACTTTTGATCCCAAAAATTATGAAAAAATTCTTGATCCCCAAGCCAAAAAGACAGCTTTTATAAATGACTGTAATCGGATATTGGCTATGGGGTCGACTGGCAAGACCTGTGGTTCATATGAGCAAGGCGTAAACGATATGGTCAATTTTGCCAAAATCACTGATGATAAACAAATTAAAGATCTGACCAAAGCCAGTCATGAGTTAAATGACTATTTCAAACAAGAAGAAGATTTCAAGAAACCAGCTGAAAAACCAGCTTACGCAATTTTAAACAATACCGGTATCGGTGCAGATCTTCCATACACCTCAATTTGTGAATCTGCAACTACTGCCCGAAGATATTATGCCAATATACCTTGGAATTCAGATACCTGTGAATTTGGCTGTTCTGCTGGATCCTGTACCCAACCCACAGATTCACAAAAGGCATTTATGACAAAAATTGAGTCCGATAAGTCTCTCTCGGACCTATATTCGAATAAAAAAAATACAATGGATTCAAAGCCAGCAAGTGGTACTATATTCTCGCTTCAAGATATATTGACTCCTCAAGAAATTAAAGAAGGTACAAGTAATTTTAGTAATAATCAAATAAAAATGGATGCTACTGTGGCTCTTGCGGAATGTGCAGGACCAATGACTGAAACAGCCAGAAGTTCATGTCTCGGAAAATTTACTCCTACTCAGTGGAGTGATTTTCGTATGTCGGATCCTACCATAAACAATACAGTAAAAGACTATTCGCTCGTTACAAACCCTCAAGAGACTAAAAACATGCGGTTAAGAATTGCAGCAGGCGAAATTACTACTGAGATTCTGCAAAAACGCCTGACCGAAACCTATAATGAGGCAGATTGGTTTGGTAAAGCTGTACTTATTAACAACAAAGTTTTTGCGGGGGCTACCAAACGGGGAAACGATATTCAATTGGGTGCTGCCCAAGCATATGCTGACAAATACGGTATTAGTCTGGAAGAAGCAAATTTAAAACTGGTCACAAACATATTTACACAATCAGACAGCAAAGATACTGCCATAAAGAATGACTTTCTTCGTGGCGCAGTAGTCCAAGGAGTAGGACCTGCAGCGGTAGCGACAATAATTGCTGCGCCTTTTGTCGCACCATTTGCAGCC
>JAUXUE010000094.1 GCA_030681075.1 Candidatus Amesbacteria bacterium
GTGCACCGACTTTCGTATTATTCACCAGCTGAATTAACCCAAGTCATCCAAAATGCAGCTATAAAATTACAGATCAAGATTTCTTCAGAACTAGCATTACAATTGGCCATCAGAGCCAGAGGGACTCCTAGAATTGCTCTCAAATTATTAAAGCGTGTCCGCGATTATGCCCAAGTCCATGAATCTGGTAATGTCACAGAATTAGTCTTACAAAAAACCCTAGAACTAGTAGAAGTGGATCATCAAGGCTTGGATGATTCGGACCGTAGAGTACTCATAACTATTATTGAAAAATTTGGTGGAGGACCTGTGGGGATAGAAACTTTGGCTGCTGCACTCTCTGAAGATGTAGGCACTATAGAAGAAGTCATCGAGCCCTATCTGATGCAACTTGGTTTCCTTGTCCGCACTC
The DNA here is from genome assembly GCA_030681075.1 of Candidatus Amesbacteria bacterium. Lineage (GTDB taxonomy): Bacteria > Patescibacteriota > Microgenomatia > CAZETR01 > Amesbacteraceae > JACRNA01. The sequence goes on from JAUXUE010000094.1 coordinate 413, forward strand.
CCCGCGGCCGCACCGTCACTCCTCTTGCAATGAAACATTTGAATAAATAATTTGGTGGTCGTGTCTGGATTCGAACCAGAGACCTCTCCCGCCAAAATTTTGTGCGACAAAACTTAGGCGGATAAATCGTACACAACTGTGATCGCTGAGGGATTTGAACCCCCGACTTCTTCAATGTGAATGAAGCGCTCTACCGCTGAGCTAAGCGATCGAATTAAAATAATTTTTCAATATCTTTTGTAAATGTGTTCTACCCCAACCAGTTTTGAAAAACTTTTCCCTAGAAGTAGCATCCTGCTGGTTAATAAAACCCTCTAAATAAATCATTTAGATTTACCCGCCTAACTTTTTGGTTACAAAAAGTTTGGTGTGGACAAATTTTAGCATAGTGGTCATAATAAAGAATATGATGCGAAGTGGATTTGCGATACTCGAGGCTCTTCAGCCTGTAGTCATGGCATTTGCGGTCTTTATGATGATCTATTTGTTTTTGTTTCAACCCCACAAAGTAGACGGTAACTCAATGTACCCTCGGTTTCTCAACAAAGAATATATTTTGACCGACAAATTCTCTTACAATACAGGCTCACCAAAAAGGGGTGAAGTCATAGTCTTTCATGCACCACCACCCGCAAACAGCGATTATATAAAGAGAATCGTGGGTATGCCTGATGAAACAATTATGTTAAAAGATGGATATGTTTATATTAATGATAAAAAACTACCGGAAATATATTTACCAGAGGGCTTACTGACAAACCAAAAATCATTTTTGAGAAACAATGTCCCCTACAAAATCCCACCAGGCTACTTTATGGCTTTTGGAGATAATCGCAATTATAGTTCTGATTCCCGTGAATTTGGACCCGTATCCCGCAAATCAATAGTTGGCAAAGCTTGGATTAGATATTGGCCCCCTTCTGCAGTGGGTCTAATTCCCCACGAAGATTATTCTACTATACCTTTATAAATTTTTTGAAGTCTTTCTTCTGTTTCTATAAGATCACCCTTGAGAACTAAAGTAATTCTGGTTTCGACTCTTGATCTTGAAAGTTTGACTTGGGTAGTTCCCATTGAGACCAATACTTTCTCTATAGCATCGCGCATCCGGTCCACCTCTTCGGAAATAATATGTGGAGCAGGACCGACTCCCAAGCCCTTTGGTGCATTTCCCATTTGAGATCTCATTCTCCGAGCCAAGTCTTCGGTTCGTCTGACTGAGGCATGCTCTTTTAAGACTATCTTGTAAGCCTCCACCATGGCTTTTGGATCCTCGATTGCTGCCAAGGCTCTTGCATGTCCTTCGGTTATCAAGCCTGTCAACAACCCATCTTTAAGTGCGTCTGGTAATTCGAGCAAGCGTAATGAATTGCTGACATAGGATGGACTTTTTCCAACCCGAGTTGCTATTTCATTATTTTGCAAGGCGAATTCTTCCATAAGTCTTCTAAAAGCCTTGGCTCTGTCTATCGGATTTAGGTCAGATCTTTGGACATTTTCGACTATTGCCATTTCCAGCATGCCTTGAGGTGAAGTTTCTTTGATTATTGTAGGAACCGTCTTCAATCCTGCCAATTTTGACGCTCGCCAGCGGCGTTCACCTGCAATTATTTGATATCCAGCTGGAGTTTTGGCAATAACCAATGGCTCCAATATTCCATGAGCACGTATTGAGTCGACAAGGTCTACCAATGATTCTGGGGAAACTGTACCGCGAGGTTGCAATGGATTTGGCTGAAGCTGATTGATGTCGAGATTAATGACTTGTTGGTTGTCCATTATACTACTGTTACAAATTGTCGGCCCAAGCGACGAATAAATTTAATAACGCCTTCTTTAATGGCGTAAAGCGTATAATCACGTCCAGTTTTTACACCATTACCTGCATGAAAGGTACTACCCTTTTGACGGACTAAAATATTTCCGACTTTTACTTTTTCTCCACCAAAAAGTTTAACGCCCAGACGCTTTCCTCTTCTATTTCCTTGTTGTCTCGTGGCACCGCCAGCTTTCGTGTGGGCTATATATTTAAAATAAGTTAATTAATATATTATTTATATATAATTTTTCACAACCTGTCAAGACTTATGTGAAAATTTGATGCTTTCTATAGATAATTTAGTATATTTTGCTCTAAAACCAATTACTCTCCTGTGTCTGGTCTTGGCTTTGAATGTCGCGACTCTCAATTTATCACCCTTAGTTTCGCCCAAGACTTTTGTCTTGACAGAGGCACCCTTGACTTCAGGATCACCTACCACTACATTATCACCATCAATAATCATCAAGACTTTGGATACATCTTGTCCCAAATCTACTTCCAGAATATCACCTTCGGAAACCAGATATTGTGACTTACCTATTAATACTACAGCTTGCATGTGCCAAATTATACCTGTTTGTTGCCTATTTGGGAAGAGATAGACTGTAAGATACCAAAAGTAATCATCAAAGCCACGATTGACGAGCCTCCATATGACAAAAAAGGCAGGGTAATCCCCGTTACCGGAGCAAGTCCGATATTCATCCCAATATTGACAAATATCTGAAAAGTAAGCATCCCCAAGACACCCTGTAAAAACAGAATATCAGGCTGATTTGTAGCGAGCTTTGACAAAATATAAATTCGCCACAAAATGACAAAGTACAGAATCAAGATCAAAATACTTCCAGCAAAACCCAATTCCTCGGCAGTGGTGGCAAATATAAAATCGGTATGATGCTCTGGTAAAAATCGCAACTGTGACTGTGTTCCTCGTCCCAATCCCCTTCCCCAGATGCCACCGGATCCGACAGCAATTACAGACTGAATGACATGATATCCATTATTCAGAGGATCTGAATAGGGATTGAAAAAAGAAGTCAGACGTTCTTTTTGATATCCGTGCAAGAATAATTGTGCGGTGAGACCCACAATTAGCAAAGATCCAAAAACCCAAGGAAGTACTTTTTTAAATGAGTACCGTGAGACAAACATAAAAAATACCCCCGATAATAAAACAAGCATTGACCCAAGATCTGGCTGTCTCCAGATCATAAAAAGCGGGAACAAGACCAGCCAGGCATACCACTTACGAAGGCCCATGGCTACAAATATTAGTAAGATTGGTTTGACTATTTCGGAAGTCTGGACAAGAACCGGTCCCAGTGAAATCCAGCGGTACGAGCCACGGACATAGTTTCCGAAGACTATTGGCAAAATTAATAAAACAATTGATAAAATAAATCCCCAAGCCCAAAAGGCCATAAATATTTTGTGGTCAATGTTTGAAACAATAAGCCAGATAACTATCCCTACCCCTACAAAACTCATCTGAACCCAGAAGACATCTAAAGTAGTACTTCTCAATATCAATAGGCTTATTGAAAGTAAAAACAATACCGGTAATATCAACCACCAATCAATTCTTTTCATCCTACCAATTGTACTTCAAATTCTGGTCCCTGAGTAATCTT
>JAUXUE010000096.1 GCA_030681075.1 Candidatus Amesbacteria bacterium
GGAAGCAGAAGTACTCCAATAATCGAGGAGAAAACCATCAAAGCTCCTACCCCACCTCCCTTGAAATACTTTGACAAAAGATATTTGTCAAAATGATTAGTTATGCTCCAAAAAGCAGGTGGCAATAGTGCAATCAAGAACCAATTCATTTTTCAATTTTATCATTCGATTCTAACATTTTTGTCTGATTCAGTTTTTGTCCCAGAAGACCTACTGAGGAATTGACTTCGGACATTTGGTTGAAAGCGTTGGTTAAGTGCCGACCAAGAACTCCCAGATTACTTTCCAATTTGCCATGATCTTTCTGGATGGCCAGAAGTAAATTGAGGACTTGTTTGGACTTTTCCTCCATTTGCTTGCCTTGAAAAGACAGCAAGATTACCTGGAGATGGGCATACAGAGTATTTGGTGACACGGCATAAACCCGCAGTTCACGGGCAAGCTTGGTCAGCTCGCGATTATTGGCCACTTCATAATACATGGCCTCCGAAGGGATATACATCAGGGCAAAATCGAGGGTTTTTTCGTCTGGCAAAATATATTTTTTGGATATATCTGATAAGTGTCTTTTGATAGCATTAATGTCAAAGTCGCCTAAAGGAAACTTGGAATCGATACACAGCAAACCGGCTTCGGTCTTGATAACGGCGTCGACTCTTACCCCGGATTTAAATGAGTATTGGAGCTGGTAATATTGCTTGGGAAAGACTTGGGATAGCATTTGGGACAAAATTTCCTCGCCAAGTCCGCCCCTTAACTTTGGTGAAGCCAGATAATCCTGAAGAGACTTGATCCCCCTTCCCACTTCGTTCATCTCCCCAAGAGATTTTTGCAGATCTGACATCATGCGAGTAGAACTATCCAGCCATCTGACAAGAGTAAAATCCTCTTTGGGCTTACTTTGGACTAAGAGATAAATGACAATCCCAAAACCAAGTATTAATACTGCTAAAATGATAATTATGTCCATAAAAAACCGTAAACGGCCAATAATTTCTTTAATTATAACCCTAATCGGTTGGTTGGGAATTGGATCTCTCGTTTGGTATATTCCACCAAGCAATCTGGGAGTCGAGATTGTGGTTATGATTGCCCTGTCAATGGTCGTATTTATGACCCTATCATGGCTTATAGGCAATACCAAAAAAGGCTTAATATTTTCAGCAGTTGTGATAATTTTGCTGATTATGCGTAGGCTAAATATATTGGACTGGCTAAACTTTGGCTTGGTCCTTGGCATCTTAGGCTTGATTAATCTGATTATTTGAAGTATTATCCGCCTCATGCAGACCTCAAAGAAAACTCTCAACGCTACGCTGGAAAAGCAGTTGTCCAATACTGTATACCAGCTTATTTGTGATATCAAAAATGTTTCTGATGCCAAGCTAGTACTCGAAACCATTCTTTCCCCCACGGAGCTTTCGACTGTAATCAAGCGGGTAAGTATTGCCTACTGGCTTTCTAAAAATAGAAAGTACGACAATATCAAAAATAATCTCATGGTCTCGAGCGCTTCCATTGCCGACGTCCAAAAGCATATCAAGACCTCAGGCTGGCAACTTGTACTCAAATTTCTCAATGCTGACGAATGGGCTAGTATCTGGGAAGCAAAAATCAAAAATGTTTTCAAAAGATAAAAATATTCACCAATATGGCAGAGTCTATACAACTAACGAATTGCTAAATAAAGTCACCCACCTTTTTTCCCAATGATTCTCATCTAACTTAATTTTTATGCGGTCGCAATAATATTATGTTAATATTTGTTTATAAGGAAGAATAAGATCATAATTACCAAACAACAAGCCTCAGCAAAGGTCGTCCTCAAATATATTGCAGACAACTTGGAGGTGATGTTTCCCCATAGCAAAAAGGCCTCAATCCGACTTAGATATCTAAAGTTCCCCCAGTGGGAAAATTATTTGCCTTCATCGGTTTATTTGGTGGCAGATAAGCTGGTACGGCGGGGTTTGATAGAAAAGGTCTCTACCCCAGACGGAATCATAGTAAAAATTACAGACAAGGGAAAGCGACAGACGCTAAAATATGATTTGTTTAAACTCACTCCCCCAAAAAGTGATTGGGATGGTCAATGGCGGTTGGTGTTTTTTGATATTGGGGAGATTGATCGAAATAAACGAAACAGTTTTCGCACCTATTTACGAAATCTGGGAATGGAGCTGATGCAAAAAAGTGTATTTGTAAGTCCATACGATGTGTTTGATCAGGTGGCCTATATCAGGGAGGTTCTTGATATTCCACACGGGGTAAAACTTGCCAAATTGTCGTGGATTGAGAACCAAGATGAACTGAAACAAATCTTTGAAATATAGTTAAGATATGTTTTGTGCGGTCGCAATAAAATTATCTTAATAAACATTATATTTTGTATGCTATAATAAGCAGTATGAATAAATACGTTACCATGATGATGCAAATGACTTCCGTCTAGGCGGGGCTTTTGTGTTTATCAAAATACCCCGCGAGAGCGGGTTTTTTATTATAAAATCAAACTTATGACCAAGAAATTCTACATTACAACTACAATTCCCTACGTAAATGCCGAACCGCATGTGGGATTTGCTTTGGAAATAATTCAAGCTGATGTTGTGGCCAGATATCACAGGCTTTTGGGTGAAGAAGTCTTTCACAATTTTGGCACGGATGAACATGGATTAAAAATCTATCGTAAGGCTCAGGAATTAAACTTAGATCCACAAAAATATTGTGATGAATATGCTGCCAAGTTTGACGCTTTGAAAAAATTACTTAATGTAAATTATGACAATTTTA
>JAUXUE010000086.1 GCA_030681075.1 Candidatus Amesbacteria bacterium
GCCTTGAAATTCGACGCGCTTCAACACCGAAATTTAGTTTTCTCACCAAAAGGGGACGTTTATGATCTTCCCCGAGCTGCTACCCCAGTCGATTATGCATACGCTGTTCATACCAAGCTTGGCACCCAAGCCATTGGAGCAAAAGTTAATGGAAAAATGGTATCTTTGGATCACAAGTTGCAAAATGGAGATGTGGTTGAAATTATAGTTGACCGTAAACGCACCAAACCAAATCTTGATTGGTTAAAATTTGTAGTAACCACAGCAGCCAAACGCGAAATTATCAAGAATTCGAAGGTTTAATTATCGTGTCTTGGTGGAAAAAAATATCTTTTTATACCCTCTGCTGTGGTAACAGATACAGCAGCTCCCATGACTGCTCCTCCTGGTCCTGCAATCATAAATCCAGCCAATGCTCCTGGGCCGGCTTCGGCAATAACAATAAGCAGTGCTTGTAAGGCATTTGGACTACTTTCTGGTGGTTCTGGAATTATTATTTCAGACATATTAAAAATCCCCCTTTCGGAGGATTATCAAAGTTTTTTTTAAATTTAACTTTATTTACCCTCCAGTTTATTCCAAATAAAGAGTGCGCGGGTGACGCGAACTGCAATAAGAGTATAAATGGGGGTATGCGCTTGATTCATTAGATATGCATTATAACTATTGACTTTGGATCTGTCAAGAGAGATACTGAGGTTATGAAAAAGAATATTATCTTTAATAATCCAAAATATAAAGGAAAGCACATATTACTGGTGGAAGGTAAGGTCTTGGTTGCAGGAAATTGGAAAAAAGTTTCATCTTCACTTGACAAAGTCTATCAGCAGGGAAAAATTCCGACTTTGACTTATATCCCCAAAGCGGATACATTGGTATTATCACACCAGTAATCATGGAATTACCGTTTGACAAAGAAAAATCTGATCTGTTTGGGTCAATTTATCGTCCCCATGCCCAAGTGTATTTCTGGTCCAAGAAGAGAAAAAATTGGTCTGGAGCAATGATGATTATTGATAGTGGCGCGGATTACACACTACTTCCCAGATATTACATGGAGGAACTGGGTATAATCAAAGGATTGGATACAAGGACACTTTCAACTTATGGTGTGGGAGGAGGATCCAAAGTGTATTTATTAAAAAACAAAATCAGAGTTAAATTAGGAGTTTGGGAGAGACAGATTCCACTCGGTTTTTTGGAATCAAACGATGTGCCACCACTTTTGGGTAGACATGAATTTATGGAGACTTTCAAAATTATGTTTGATAAGCGTGTTACCTATATTGACAGTAGGTAATATTTGTGAGATTATACGTTTAATTAGGCAAGCATATAAGTTGGGCTGACAACCAACCAGTTTGCAAATATTTCAAAGATCCGAAGATCAGATGGCACATGGGAGCTGATCGAGAGGGTCTTTTTCTTTTTTATGACCAGAACACTAATATCAGAAACAATTTCAAAAATTGGAGAAACAGTCTTAGTTAAGGGCTGGGTGAACACGCGCCGTGACCACGGCAAGATTGTCTTTATTGACGTCCGCGACCGCACAGGACTACTTCAGGTGGTTTTAAGTCCTGAGTTGGCAGGCAGTTTGCATTCAGAAGACGTGGTAGCCGTCGAAGGGTTGATAAAGCTTCGCCCCGAAAAATTAATTAATCCAAAATTGCAAACTGGTACTGTTGAAATGAATGCAGAAAAAATTGAGATTTTAGCGAAATCTGCCGAATTACCTTTTGATATGGGTAAAGAAAACTTGGATCTGGAACTACCCACACTTCTTGATCACAGGTCTCTTACCATGAGGCACCCCAAGATTCAAGCAATTTTCAAAGTTCAGGCTGTGATTATAGACGCATTTCGACAAGCCCTTCAGGCCAAAGACTTTCTGGAATTTCAAGCGCCTTGTATTACTCCGGCAGTAGCTGAGGGTGGAGCTGAGGTATTTAAAGTTAAATATTTTGAACACGAAGCTTATCTTTCTCAAAGCCCCCAATTATATAAGTCCCTCTTGGTCGGAGATTTTGAACGCGTATTTAGTGTTAACAAAATATTCAGAGCTGAACCAAGTGTTACCACTCGCCATTTGACTGAGGTGGTCAGCCTTGACGCAGAATTTGGATTTATTGATTCGTGGGAAGAGGTTCAGGACATGGAAGAATACGTGGTGCGATTTATTTTTGCCGAAGTGGCAAAGAAATGTCAACATCAACTTGAGATGTTTGATGCGACACTACCAAAACTTTCTGACAAAATTCCTGTCATCAAACTTCGCGATGCCCAGGAAATTATTTTCAAGCGAACAGGTCGCGATATTAGGCAAGAAAAAGATTTGGATCCAGAAGGGGAAAGGGAAATATGCCGCTGGTCACTCGAAGAAAAAGGATCGGACTTGGTCTTTATTTCCCACTTTTTAACCAAGAAAAAACCCTTTTATGTATTTCCAGATCCTGCCGATCCAACTTATGCCTATAGCGTCGATTTGATTGGACGTGGAGTTGAGTGGTCAAGTGGTGGCCAACGGCTCAATGATTATCAGCAAATATTAAATAACGCCAAAGAGTGGGGAGTAAAAGCAGAAGACATCGAAATGTATTTACAGTCATTTAGATATGGAGTTCCTCCGTTAGGTGGTTTTGCTCTCGGAGCTGAGCGGATGACCATGCATATATTGGGTCTCAAAAACATTCGTGAGGGCACGATGTTTCCCCGCGATATGGAAAGAATTGATGTCAGTCTACGAAAAAATAATCCAATTGCTGGAGAGTAATGATATAAAATTTGAAGCCCTTGAGCATGAGCCCACGCCGACTTGTGAAGATTCGGCTCGGGTTCGAGGAACGAACATGGATATGGGGGCAAAAGCCCTGATTTGTTTTGCTGACAAGAAGCCAATATTAATAGTCTTGCCGTGTTCGACAAAGCTAGATGTCAAGTCTTTTAAAAATCTATTTGGCGTAAAAGACCTGCGTTTTTCAACGCCCCAAGAAGTCGAAAACCTAACAGGATTGCAAATAGGAGCGATTCCGCCACTGGGATTATTGTTTGGAATGACTACATATATAGAAAATAATTTAGGGACCAATGAAACCATAGCCTTTAATGCTGGAGATAGGTGTAAGTCGATAATAATGAGATACAGTGATTATGAGCAGGTATGTGGCGGTATAATAGGGCAATATGGCCAGACGAAAGAAACTTCACCTAAAGCCAGCTAATCTCAAATGGTGGTTTTTTCCAATTTTATCTGCTTTGCTGATTTTGATCCCCAAAGTATATTCGAGTTCAGATCTGGGGTGGCTCATGAACTCTAAATTTAAACCAGTGGTTTATACAACCTCACCACTTCCTGTGCCAATATCTGATTTTACTAAGCCTCCTATAAACTCCAATCATATATTTATAATGGACAGAACTAGCAAAACTATTCTCTGGGACAGGGGGAGCAAAAATCGTGTCTATCCTGCTTCCACTACCAAGATGATGACAGCCCTCGTTGCCATGGAAGCCTTTGAATTGGATACGACAATTACCGTTACCCGAAGTTATTTTGAGGGTCAAGTGGTGGGATTTAAGCCGTTCGACAAGCTCACGGTTGACCAACTGCTCTATGCTTTGCTTATTCAATCTGGCAATGACGCGGCTGAAATTCTTGCTGAAAATTTTCCTGGCGGTAGAGTTGCATTTGTCGAAGCCATGAATAAAAAGGCTCTCGAATTGGGACTTACAAATACACACTTTACAAATCCATCGGGACTGGATGAATACGGACATTATTCTACCGCTTTAGACCTGGCTCATTTGGCTGACGTGGCGATGAACAAATCCGAATTTGCCAAAATAGTGGCTCTTGAAAATGCTGTGATCACAACTGAAGATAATCAGAATTATATAGTCAAAAATGTCAATCAACTTTTAGGTAAGGTCCCTGGTGTATTGGGGGTAAAGACTGGTTACACAGTAGGCGCTGGACAGTCTCTGGTGACTCTGGTGAACCGCGATGGTCATGAAGTGATTATTTCTCTGCTTGGTAGTCTAGACCGTTTCTCTGATACCCAAAAAATCATAGATTGGGTCTATGGGAATTTTACTTGGGTTGACTCAAGTCAATATATTCAGGAGCTACAGCCTGAACTAGAGCCGTAAATCCACCATCGCCCACAAAGACAAATACCGGTTGGACAAATCTCTGTGGTTCGTCCGGTTCGTAATAAGCAAGGCTGATTTCGCGGACGACTACCTGACTACCTGCCGTTTTGGTTATTATTCCGCCTCCTGCCACCAGCTCGTCCCAAGCTTCCTCCGTAGTTTTTAGAGGATATGTAGCAAATTCACTGTCAATTATTTTACTATAATTATAGTTTGCAGAAATAATCTTCCTGGCTTGAAATTTCCCCGATCCTAAGGTGATATTGATAGGTGAATAATCACCAGATGTGACAAATGGGAGATTATCCCGATTTTGCCGGTAGAGATCGACTTTGGCAAAATTGGCTTCCGAGGCAGCTATGGAAGGAGTTAATTTTGGTGGATTGGCTGATAGGTAAGTAATTTTTGAATTAGTGTCGGGAATGTCAGATGGCAACAACCCCAGATTTTGGAAAAAATTTCGAGACTCACTGACTATCTGATCACGGGAAAGAGTAAAATTGGCTGTGTAAATTTCGGAGTCGTTGGTCCAATCAAACTCGTATTTAATTTTATCTGAAATCAAATCTACAGTAAGAGTTGACGGATCGACAGGGTGAATAAATTTATAAATTCTGTCTGATTCGCGCTTGGGCTCTGCAGAAAAACCAAGCGACCTGGCTTTGATTCGAGCTTTATCTAATGCCAAAATTCTGGATTTACTCGTCTCGACAAAATAGACTTTGCCGATTTTGTTAAGTACAGGGAGAGTATTGGTTTTTGTTTCCAGTTTGATCTGAGGCTTATATGCAATTGTTGGTAGTTCAAAGTTCAGAGTTGGGAGTTTGCCATAGCGGACGGTAGGAGGGGGTGGTGGAGGTGGTAGGAGTCTCAGGTATATTTGCTTAGCCAAGCGCCAGACAAAAGGAGTAATCATAACTGTGAGAACTACAATAATTCC
>JAUXUE010000092.1 GCA_030681075.1 Candidatus Amesbacteria bacterium
CATCGGGTTCATAAATATCTTCAAACTTTGTACTCTGAAGTGTGCCGTTTCTAAATCGGAGCCTGGCATACGAACCCATAAAGCCACCTGTTGCTCGAAGCTCGGTGTTGTTCTGTAATAGAACGACATAATCTTTGTTTAAGATTTTCGGGAGATTGCTTACCAATGGGACACCGCCTGCACACCAAGAAAAATATTTATATCCATCTTTAAATATGGATGGATCGTCGTTTAGAATTCCCTTGAACATTTCACCCGTTTTCCAAGCACAACCACCAGTCACAGAAATCAGTATCAGGATACAGGACACAGAAAATACAATTAATTTTTTCATTTGAATCTATCATACAAATATTTATCCAAGAAGTCCTGTTTGGTTTGAATACCCATCAAATAGGGAATGTTCTTGGCATTGGCTATTCCCCGATAGCCAATCGAGATTATTGCCAATATAATTGCCATAGTAACCAAAAATTTATTTTTTTGAATTAATATTGCAGTCAGAACCGACCATGCGGGAAGATATGGTAATAAAAACCTACCTCCACCCGTGTGAGGTGTCAAAAACCAGATCACAAAACTCAAAATACAATATATTAAAAGTGTTTTATGTTTAGTCCATAAATTACTAAATGATAAAATGACAAATGGTAAAATAATTATGTATATTGGATTAATGGGATCAGCAAGACGCAAGATATTTAAGCTAAAATTCCAGTCCATTGGAAATCCGGAAAATATAGGATAAATAGGATTGCCTGTGTTTAAATAGTTAAAGGCCAGCCAGGGCGAAACAACCAATATAGGCACTAGGCAATAGGCAATAGGTAGACCAAGAAAAAGAAAAATGCCAACCGATCCTAAAGCTAATATTTTTGTAGAAACGGCCAAGCCTAGCACAATTGCTGTTTGAAAATATTTTTTTTCAATAAACAAATATAAAGCCAAAATTTCAAAGAAAGTTCTGCCCAGATCGATATAGGCCGTGATCGATTGCCAACCTACTACCAGATTTGAATAAAATATTATGCAGGCCAATAAAGAGTAAGTACTATTTAAATATTTCCGTGCCAGTTTATAAATGACTATCAAAGTCAGTATTCCAAAACAAAAATGAATTAGTTGAGAAAAAGGATAGACATAGAGCATGTCAATAAGTTTTGGCAGACCGCTGTAATACAAGTCACCTCCCAAGAAAGTGATTTTGTGATTGATAAGCCAAGTTCTGGGGAATGGGAAGATGGTACCAGAGAGCATCAAAGCCTAATTCAGGCCCTAATGCTCCAATCAGATTTATTAGAGCTTGGATAATCACTATTCCAAAAAGAATAATACCTCTCCTCTTCGTCCCCTCTCCTAATTTAGGAGAGGGGAACCAAAGGGGTGAGGTACACAAATAAATTACTGCAACTATAAAAATTGTTTCGTTTGACAAAATACCCAATAATCCCAAAGCCATCAAAGCATAAGACAAAATTCCTATAGAAACGGCCAAGGCAAACATATTTTTGCTCTACACAATATATAAAAGATATAGTCTAGAAATATAAACAGAGAGAAGATTATTACTAAGACTCTTATATATTTATTCATTAAGGCGGTCCGCTGAGCGGACCAAAAGCCACGCTGAGCGTGGCGGAGGAGGCGAGATTCGAACTCGCGAGCCCCTTTCGGGACGTACGCTTTCCAAGCGTATGGAATGAACCGCTATCCGACTCCTCCAGAGTCGAATCATTTTAACATCAATTTAATCCAATATTCCCTATTTCCGGCTTCGCCGGTGATTGGTGAATCAATTATTTCCGATGTCACAAATCCCAAATCCTCCAGCTGAGATTTTACATTTTCCAAAAGTGCTGGTAATTCTTCCTCGAGGACAATTCCCCCATGCAACAATTTTTTGTCTATCTCGTATTGGGGCTTTATCAAGGCCAGAATAATGCCATTAGGTTTTACAAACCGACTCGTTGCCGGAACCGACAATTTTAATTTGGTCCAGCTAGTGTCCACGACAGCAATATCAATGTCCCTTGGAATATCCAAACTATATAAAATATTAGAGCGTTCTTTGACAATTACCCGAGGATCGTTTCTAAGTTTCCAATCCAAGACTCCATAACCCGTTTCAACTGCATAAACTTGGGAGGCACCATGTTGGAGCAGACAATCAGTAAATCCACCCGTGGCTGCTCCCACATCCATACAGACCTTATCTTTGACCTCCACTCCATATCTATTTAAAGCTTCTTCCAGCTTTATTCCAGCCCTGCTGACATATGTCTTTTGCATGTGCTCCCTAGTGGAATCCCTGCCCGCATTCAGCTAAAGCTGAAAGCTTTTGCAGGCGGGGGACCACTGTGCCTTCTGTGCGAATTGAACGCACATTTGCGGCTTCGGAGGCCGACGCTCTATCCATTGAGCTAAGAAGGCGAAGGCGGAGAGGGTGGGATTCGAACCCACGTTGAGGAAAACTCCCCAAAACAGTTTTCGAAACTGTCCGATTCAACCACTCTCGCACCTCTCCTTGAGTGCTCTCAGATGGAATCGAACCATCATCCTCACGTCCGCAACGTGGTACTCGATCCATTGAGCTATGAGAGCAATAGCCCAATTTTACCTTATCTTGCCTCTAAGGGGAACTTATCGAGAAGCCAAGAGCTCATTTTATCGACAGTAGTGGGATCTGGCTTCTCAAGAAGAACAAATTTGGCCATGATTTCTTCGACTTCAGCTGGGTTCTGATTTCCCAACACCAAATACAATCTTTTTGAGACTCCGGTGGAATTATCTATCACTAATAATTTATATTCCCATTTGTCTTCGAGCCAAAAGCGGGTCAAGGTGTTCCAAGGATACAACAAGCTCTGAACACGGACACCTTTGGAAGTAAGGCTATATTCAATTTCATCTGGCGGAATCATGGACCAGACATAATAGGCAAAGATCATAGCAGCCAAGACTGCTATTAGCATCCATTCACCAGCCAAAACCAAAACAATTGAGATTAATATGGCAATGACGATAGCTGTCGAGAAAAATTGTCTGGATTGGGGCTTGTAAGGACGGCTGACTGCCATCCATTTCAATAATGTTTTTTCTGGGGCAGGTTGGACAAATTGGGCAGTTTCTTCCATGTATTTAATATATCATTTTTTTGCTCGAGCGGAGGGGGCGAGATTCGAACTCGCGGACCCATTACTGAGTCGAAAGTTTAGTAAACTTTTGCACTAGACCAACTATGCGACCCCTCCAATAACCCAAATTATACATTTAATAGGTATAATTAGGGAAATCAGGAGGATATTCCGATCGGTCAGGAGACAGTTCGCTAAACTGTGACGGGGAAACTCGTCGGTGGGTTCGACTCCCACATCCTCCGCTTTCACCTCGACGAAGCCATAGCGTAGTCGGGCTTCATCGGGTTTCAGCGAGACGCGGTCCGCTTTTAATATGAGATCATTAAACCGAACAGAAATCAAAAAACTATACCGGACACTTCCACCCATGAAGTGTCAGATTATGTTTATCTTGGCTGGCGTGGAGAAGCCAGCCAATGTGGGATCTATTTTCCGTCTGGCCGAAGGTCTAAATGCGCAGGTCTTATTGTCTGGACGTACCCCCACTCCCCCAAATCCCGAGATATCCATGACTTCCATGAGTCAGGAAGACAGAGTAGCCTGGCAACATTTTGTCCACACCTATGAAGCTGTAAAATATGCCAAAGAACAAGGATATACTGTAATCGCAATTGAATTATGCCAGAGTGCCGTGCCCTATCACGAGTTTAAATATCCCCAGAAAGTTTGTTTTGTCTTGGGTCACGAAAATTCTGGTGTCCATGCCGAAATTCTGTCTATTTGTGATGACGCCGTTTTTATTCCCTACTATGGCAAAAACTACTCTCTCAATGTCGCAGTCTCGGCAGCCATTGTGGCGTATCGAGCCATAAATACCTCACCCTGACTGAAGTCTTCCCTCTCCTTAATTAAGGAGAGGGACCGAGGGTGAGGTGTTAGAATTTCCCAGTTCCAAAAATCAGAGCTGTGGCTGTGCCATCAACCCCAATTCCCACATAATTCCAGACACTATTTAATTGATTTTTATCATGGGGTTCGTCCCCTGCATATACCCATTCAATCAAATGCACACCACTCAAGCGGTAACCAAAGCTGGCATTTTCCCCAAGCCTATTAAAGCCCAATTTATTAAATCCATCTTCATTGTTTAGAAAATCTTGAAATCCCTTGTGCCCATCCAGATCTTTAATTTTAGTAAAATACACAGCTCTGGACTTGGCATAATTGGCCAATTTCTCATCCAAGTTTAAAGCAGAAGATCCATACCTACCTCGGTAATCATTGAGGGCTATCAGTATTTCAGCAGGCGTCCCCATCTGGGCATCCTGCCCTACTTTCATTTGCCAAGTGACACTATCTATCTGCTTGGCCACTCCCCAGGGTTCTTTGTCTTCTGGTGGCGCTACAAATACTTTTTTCGGAGTTGGAGTTGGGCTTGCCACTAGCGGAGCCGGAGGCGGAGTGGGGCTGGGTATTTCTACATTCAATAAAATATTTATTACAAAGAAAACAATCGGTAGCAAAAATATGTTCATGTGCGGAGAGGGTGAGATTCGAACTCACGAGGAGCTTTCGCCCCTAGAAGTTTTCAAGACTTCCGCCATAGGCCTCTAGGCGACCTCTCCGAGCTCACTTATTATAGCTGATGCCGTGTTTCTTATCCATGGTAGAATTAAGTTTATGAAAACAATTTTAGTTGATGCGGTTGGCACATTCGTGTCAGAAGAAGGAATCATTTATAAACCCCTACGAGATCTGTTAGATGAATATACAAACAGAAAGATAATTCTAACTGGTGCAGATTATGAATCTGACAATAAATACAGTCTAAACGACATGCCCTACGAGGTTTTTACATTAAAACATAATCCTGAAAAAACTGACCCAAAATATTTTGAAACGATGCTTGAACATTTCGGTCTGAGCAAAGATGAAGTTATTTATTTTGAACACAATCCAGAAGCAGTAAAAAGTGCCGAATCTGTTGGTATTAAATCATACCTCTATGATCCAGAGAAGAAAGATTTGGAAGTATTAAAGAAATTTCTGGATGAGAATCTTTAACACTTCTATAGACTTAGCTTCCATTAATTTAGCCCGGAGTTCAGATGCCCCATCAAAATCTCTCACATAAATCTTGAAATATTTTTTGAGGACCGAAAAATTCTTTTTATCTCCCCAGGTCTCCTGCCACAATTCCAAATGCCTTTTTAATAAATTAATTTTTTCTTCTTTTGTAGATGTATGATCCGAAAAACACCATGGATTTTCAAAGACACCACGGCCTATCATTACCCCATCAGCTCCTGTTTCCTGCGCCCTGTGTCCTGCGTCCTGTTTATTCTTCACGTCACCATTACCGATTATTATGGTGTCACCTTTCATTTTTACTACCTTGGCAATCTCATCCCAATGCGCTGGAACCGCTGACATTTCTTTTACTGTCCGTCCGTGGACTGTCAGGGCATCGAGCTTTTGGGTCAACAAAAACCCAATCCAATCTTCCGTCTGAATTTCTTTTATCCCAATTCTCGTTTTGACACTGACTGGCGATTTTGTACCTCGTCTGACTGCATCTATTATTTCAGAAGCCAGAGTGTGGTTTTTGATGAGGGCTGCACAAGCACCAATCTTGAGCTCAGGACGCTGGGGACAACCCATATTGATATCAATTCCGGAAAATCCCATATCTGAAATTATCTGGGCTGACTTATAAAAGCTTTCAGGATTAGTCCCCCAGATTTGGGCTACTGTCGGGATTTTGGTTTTTGATAAAAGTAATCGATAGAGTGCTGGGTTATTTAATAACTCCCCCTTACGTCCCCCTCTTAAATTAAGAGGGGGATCAGAGGGGGCGTTATGTAATATCGCCTCGACATTGGTAAATTCGGTAAAAAAGACATCGGGTGGAGCTATTTCTTCAATTACTTGCCGGAAAACCACATCAGTCACATCCTCCATGGGAGCCAATGCCAAAAATGGTTTTTTCTTTTTTGCTAGTTTTTGCCAAAAAGTCATTTTTTAGATTTCTTTCCGTCTCTGATTGCGTCCGCCCAATATACCAAAGCTACCATCAATAGCAAAATTGCCCCAAAAAGATAAAAA
>JAUXUE010000093.1 GCA_030681075.1 Candidatus Amesbacteria bacterium
GGAATTGTCAATCCCGTTCCACTTGTCTTTGCGCAACCACTAACCCAGTCTCCATCTTTATAAGCAGGGACAATTTCATTAATATTTATCTTTTCTCCGATTAGTGTCCAAACACCATAATGTAAGTGAACACCAGATGAATTTCCTGTTGTACCCATAATTCCTATAACTTCACCAGCTCTGATTTGTCCTGAATCTGAAAGGTTTGTAGTTTGTAAATGGGCAAAAATAGTTAAGAATTTTCCATCGGGAGAGGTAACTCTCACATTTATTCCATAAGGATGGTTTGTTGTGTCATTAGGATACAGAGTATCTGAAATATAGTTTCCGTCGTGAGTAGCAACAACGATCGGACCACTCGCATTTCCAATATCAATAGCTTGTTCGTTTGCGGCAACGTGGGAACAGGTTACAATTTTGTTGAATTTGTCTTTACAAACAAGAGGGATATTTGATCCCACTGGACCTTGGGTAATAGATCCAGAAGTAGGCCAGCAGAATTGGCCGGAGAGACCAGATTGACCATTCATAATATCAGCAGCCCCCCCTCCACCAAAAAAGCCCAAGAAGGACAGGGGATTGAGATTTTCGGGAACACGCAGTGCCCCGATTTGAATAAAGATGACAATAAGTGTCGTAAAGATGGTAATTGCTGATCCGGCCACGAAACCGACACCTATAAAGCTACTAAACGAGCTAATAGTATAATTTTTGGCCATTTCAAAGCCAGCATTAAGGATTTTTGGTGCCATGGCTGCCATCTCCGGGAGGACTTGGGTGTTTGGACTAACAATTTTGGTAACTGCAATTCCACCCACAGCCCCAGCGACAGCTCCCGCTGGTCCGGCTACCGCAGCCCCTGTGACTCCAAAGGTAGTAGGCAAGACCCAGGCAGGTAAATTTATCGAATGAGTAAAAATCTTGGCATTAGTAACTGCATTATGAAAAGTTTCTTTTAAAGAAGTTCCGATGACAGGAGCATAGACGGTTTGGGAGGTTGTAGGAGAATTTAATTCAGGAAAAGATTGTGAGAAAAGTCTGGCCAATTCGGGATTTTTACTAAAGGTAAAAAATTGCTGAACATCAGTATTACCTAAGTTGACAGAAAATAATTTCTGCATTTCTATTTTGATAGGACCTGGCGTTGCTAGCCGTTCTCCGATGGCGTTTATGGTTTTAATGGGATTTGGAGATGAAGCGATAACCGGAAGATATTTGATAAAGGACTGAGTGGCATGATTATTTACGGATAATTTTGAGACAGCCTCTGCTGCTTTGGTATAGGAAGTGACGGCATTATTTAGAACTTCAGGTTTTATAGTCTTAATTTTTCCAGCTTCGGCTACTATCTTGGCAATGTTTTGTGATACCAGATCATCCTTCATATTATTCCGTCTCTGACACCAATCTTAACTCCTGAGCCGTTGCTTCTTTTTTCTTTTCTCTGTCAAAGATTTCTTGGGGCTTAGTAGTGACGAGCTTATGTTCGTCGGGCGAAGCCACGACTTTGATAGCCACGTGATTGTTACCAGCAAAAAACAAGCCCTCCCCGACTTCAGCAGAAAGAAGCAGATGTTTTTCTCCTTCAGACAGATAAAAGACACTGGCTACTTTATCGATGGCAGCAGGAGACTGTTTCATCAAAAATTGTATTGAAGAATTGGTGACAATGGCTTTACCAAAGTCGGTACTCAAAAAATCTTCGACATCTTGAGTAATTGTGGTTAGTCCCAAGAAGTATTTACGAGCCCGTTTGGCAATACCATAGAGGAAAGAGGCCGAATCGGGAGAGCGCATCAGATACCAAGCTTCGTCAACAATGAGTAATCTCTTTTTGACGACCCGGCGCATTTTGGTCCAGATATAATCGAGAATAATAAAAATAGCAATTGGCTTCATAGCATCCTCGAGATCGCGGACAGAAAAGACGGTAAAAGGATTGTTTAATTCCACATTACTGGGTTGATCAATAATTCCAGCAAAACTTCCTTTAACAAATTTCTCAATTCTGTCAGCCAGAGACTGTGACATGGCATCTTCCATTCCGACCAAGGCTTTGTATAAATCTTCCATGAGTGGGGGATCTTTCTTTTGAGTTTCGGGATCGGTAGTTATACCTTTCATTTTATAAGTCAGAACTAATGCTCGATCAAGGATGGCTTCCTCAGATGGAGACATTTGACCCATAATGACTTTGAAAAGCGAATGTAAAGAGAGGATCTTCATGTTCAATTCATTTTCATCAGAGTCTTGGGTCAGGCTGGACAAGTCGAAGGGATTGATCCGGCAGGTAGAATTGAAGGAAAAGTTGATGTATTCGCCCCCGACTGCGTCAGACAATGTTTTGTATTCATTTTCCGGATCAATAATTATTATTTCCGTCCCAAACATCAGGCTTCTTAATATTTCTAGTTTTACGGCATACGACTTGCCTGCGCCCGCTTTAGCAAAGACCACGGTGTTTGCATTCTCCAAACTAAACCGGTCAAAAATTACCAAACTTCCATTGTGCTCATTGAGTCCATAAAGGATTCCTTCGTTACTGGTTAATTCAGACGAGGTGAATGGGAATGTAGTAGCAAGAGATGTGGTATCCATGTTTCGAGAGATAAGTAAATGGTCTTGACCCGAGGGGAGAGTAGCTTTAAAACCATCAGCTTGCTGAAGGAGGGCTGGAAAAGTAGTAATCAGAAGCGATCCTAGGGTACTGCTGACTTGTTTGGTAATTTGTTCGAGCTCCACTTCGTCATTGGCAAATATTGTGACATAAAGCGAGAACTGAAAGAATCTTTCTTCACCTTTGACAAGTTGTTGCTGAAGTTGTAAGGCATCTTCCAGTTTGGCTTGGGTTCCAGGATCAATGACTCGCCCACGTTGCAAGTCTGTGGAGATTTCAGCCTCCATTTCGGCAATTTTGCGCCGCAGGTCATCGAGGGTTGATTTGCTTTCGACCGGATAGATAAACATCGAGACATTGAGTGAATGATCGAAATTGATAAGGGGCGAGAGCCAATTTGGAGTGACAAACCGAGGATAGCCACTGACAAAAAGAGTCCGAAAGAGCTTTCCATCGACATTGAGAGTGTTAAATTCGACATGGATTTTTTTGGGTGCAATTACATCTTTGATAGATTGGTCCATATTAGTGATAAAAACTAAAATATAAATTTTGGAGTTCACTACTGGTCAATTGCCGGGCCTTCAGGCCAATTCTGGCAAAGAGACGGATTAGGTGATCCCGCTTTGGATCAAGACTGATAGTAGCCTTTTCGACGATTTCCGACACTGGCTTAGGTAATCCCTCGGGTTTTGGAGCCAGTGACAGGGCAGCAGTCGTAATTCCCAATTCGAGTGAGGAGTAGGGCAGAGCAACATAAAATTTCTTATCTAGGACATTTCCTTGACGGACGACTGACTTGACAAAATCGCGGTATTTGACCATTTGGTCTTTGATTAGTGGGGATGTCAGGCGTTCTATCTGGTCATCAACATATTTGAGATATATGGTTATATCTTTTTGTTTGCTAGCCACGACAATTTGAATAGAGAAGGTCAGAGAATTGAGTAGTTGGGCATAAGAAAAGATGGTGGCTTCTTGTTCCCCCTCGGACAAGAGACCAAAATTGATAGCCGAGACCGAGAGGATCATACAAGCTGAGCCGTCTTTAAGAATAAGTAGATCTGAATTGATATCCTCAATATCTATGTGCTGTTGGGTGGTTGATTGTAAAATTTTCATTTTGCTTTTAATAAAATAGATTTAATTATAGAATTGTTGACCTGAATTGACACCGGATTGAAAACTAATCCGTCTTTCTCTGTAAGAATAGTATATTTACCAGATGAAAGAGGTGTGGCGATTGTAAATTGGCCGAGTTTGTTTGAGCGCAAGGCTCGCACTGGAATTCCGGTCTCACTATTTATTATTTCGACAATTGCTCCCTCGACTATTTTTCCCTCATTATCATAGACCAGACCCGACAGAATATTTGCCGTTTCAGGACTGGAAACCAGGTCGGTGTGAGTGGCTGCTTCAACTTCTGGGACAGGAATAGATTCAACAACGGGGGTTACTGGTATAGGTTGGGGAATAGGATCAGGAACAGTAACAACAGGGATAGTATTTATTATCGGGGGCTTTGGAAACAAAGCTTTGATTTTCTTTATCCCCAGTTCAATAATAGGAAAGATGTTGAATTTAGGAATACTAAGTGTGTGAGTTTCTGTTGGAGCCGTATCGACCCCGTCTTTTTGAATAACCTTTTGTTCCCAAAAGAATTCTGTTGGAGAATAGACGGCTCGGATAAAAGCCAAGAGCCAGGCAGAAAAAGGCCTGCCTTGGACTGGAATAAAAGCCAGCATAATGCCAATAAAAATAGAAATGGCAATAAGGGGCCATTTTAATAATAGGGGTAGCGGTAGTCGGTAAAAGATTAAACCCACAAATCCTCCTCCAGCCAATTGTAAAAATTGTTTGAGAGTCATGTCTCCCACAAGCCTAAACTCGTATGAAGAAATATTCTGTGGTACAGGATGTTGATCCATGTTTAACAGTGCTCAGAAATAAGATAAAAATACTCAGGGTTTAACATTTAGATTTTTTATAGTTGTAGTAAGTAACCGAATAATTTCTTTATTTAATTCAATCAGAATCTGAGTGTCGATATTCAGGCAGTCATTAATAATCTCGAGCCAATATTCGGTTTCCAGGGATGATCCTCGAGCAATACCCAAATATTGACGATATTCTTTCTTATTGTTTCTTCCATACCCCTCAGCAATATTGGCTCCAATTGAACTTGCGGACCTAAGTATTTGTTTGTATAAAATTTCGCTAGTTCTAGTTTGTGGGAGCTTGTTAAATAAGACAACAACTTCCTTAGTTAGTAATTTAGCTTTTTGAAAATATATTAAACTATGGTGATCATAATAATTCATAGGGCAGTTATACTTAGGATGCCCTGAGCACTTTTCTCTGAGCACTGAGTACTATTACCAGTCTACATCGTGAAGTGAATTAAACAAGACCTTTCTTTTTCACGAACGTTACATTTGTGAAAATATGGGGTAAAATAATTTTATGGATTATAAAACCAGATTGGGAATAATCTTGGGAAGCTTAGTAACAGGTGGTTTTGGTTTGATAATCCTCTTGGCCAATATGGCCCGTCAGTTGTGTAGGTGTTTTTAAATAAGCTTGAACGGTTTAAGAGAGGTAAATTGATTGAGAGCGTCTTGCAATGGCTTGAGTGCTGTATCAAAGTTGATATCTTTAGAACCTTTACAGAGATTGCCCTTTATGGAAGTCATGAGTGTCGGTACTAAATTCATAAATCCGATAAGCAAAAAAGTATATCCTGTATTTTTCATTACTTTACCAATTATTTTTGATGATGTTGCCCCATTGAGCCAATCGGAATTTAAGGCATTCGTGATTTGTGTATCTATGCCAGAATTTCCAGTCGTTCCAGGATTAGTAAGTGTTATCCCAGTATCTTTTATAGTTGCTGCAGTACCCAAAATAAATTCTCCTCCCATGAATTTGTCTCCTAATGATGTAATGTCGCCTGCCAATTGATCAGACCCTCCCAAAAACGGAAGAGTAAAGCCCTTGTTGTCTTTGCTAAAAAGTCCATTGATTTTCATTACATCAGCAATAGGTGTACACTTCTCGGGTCCAGCTACACATTTATCTGGTCCTGTTGTGGATGTGCCAAAATTAAAGATGGCCTGCATGACGACGACGATAACAGCGGTAGATACAAATACTGAAGCGTTGCCAATCACGCATTTAATCCAGGGCTCAAAACCCTGAGACTCTTTAGATGGAATAATATCGAGCATTATTTGTAACGGACCAAGGATGGTTAGAATAATTAGTTGGATATAAGCCATGTAGAGTGTATATATTATTTTTAGATTTGCCCAAAGCGCCCAAATGACTAATCCCATCTCGATACCGTATATAATTCCACGGACTTGAAAATAACCTCCAATAACAGGTACGGATCCTGTTTGAAGTGCAGTTAATATTAAAGTATTTGAAAATGTGTTGGAAATGACATTCCATGCACTTTGTAAATAATAACCCAGAAAGACGACTCCAATATATTGTGAGTCGGCATTTTGCAATATTTTTATAGCTCCCGTGGGATTGGAAAACAATTGAACCAGACCGCCACCACCTACGGATAGCGTATACATTCCGACAATAGCTGAGATGGCCACATAGACTCCATCAATTACTAAGCCCACTATAGCCAGAGAAAAAGTCCCAGCCAACATAGCCCAAAATAAACGGGGAACGATCATCTGGACAGTGACTGAGGCCTGGGGGCTGACCTGTTGCTTAAACATGACCATAAATCCTGCAGCTACCAAAAGGACAATCATTACCATATAGCTGGCGTTTCGGCTGGCAGTCCAGAGCGAAGTAATAGTCTGGACTCCACCCTTGCCATAGACATTTAGTTTGGTAAAACCCAAACCTTGAGCAGTAGCTGAGGGAGCATCAAACAATTTTGCAGCTAGAGTCTTGACTCCATCTACAGCAGACGCTGGCATGTTGGTAAATGGGTAGGTGTAGACTTGATAAAACATAGCCATAGGGCCTGCTAGTTCCAGAGCCTTAGGCGTGAGTCCAGCTCCCCGATGAGCGCTCTCTTCTACCTCACTCATGAAATTAAAATACTTAATTGCTTCTTCAGCATTACTCGGTATCCAGACCAGATTTCCTGATATCAATTTTCTCACAATATTTACAACCGATGCCAACCATGACTCCTGGGATATCACTCCATTTTTTACATCGTTTGAAATTTTTTCTTTTAGATAAATCTCATTTGGGTCACTCCAATCTACGTTTTTTGGATTAGTGACGTATCTATAAAGTCCTTTAAGCAATTCATACTCACCTGGTTGATAGCTACCTAGTTCTTCTGGCCGAAGAGCAGCAACTGCACTAATCTGTTGTGGGGTAATAAAGAATAAACATAGAAAGATTGGCAGGACAAATTTCATAAATTTATCTTATCATTTTTTGGCTTTCTCAGCTGAGGTAATGGTCAGTTTTAGTTTATCAACCAGCGGATCCTGAGGATTACCTGGTTTTCCAGGCGGATAAACCGAGATTACATATTCTCCCACGGCATCCTCAAGTGAGGTAAAAGGCATACTTTTAATAATTCTTTGAATATAATTGTGGACTTCTGTGCCAGAGCTACTCTTGACAGTTTCTTTGGCAGTATTTAGAAAGAAAGAGGGTATAAGTTTGCGAAGAGGACCTGAAAAATCTAGCATTTTATCTACACTCGGATATTCAAAACTACCCGCTTGATAACTACCGCTTAAGTACCAACTCAAATATTCATTGACTTTTTGCTCGTCGGTTAAGTTTAGATCCTGAGTATTATTTATAAGCCCAAGATTGGCCTTGCCCAGATCTATCTCCAGATCAAATTCTTCGCTTCGGTAGCAGGTGACTAAATCACTCGCGTCTTTGGTACAATCCATTCCTGGGTTATTATCCCCATAGGGATCAAACTTGGTAATTCTTTTGGGAACTAGGGGATTGCCACAGGCAAAGGTGGTATTATTTTTCTTTTCGGGTTGCTTGGAACTGGGAATAAGCGTGTCACATGGATTAAAGGGATAGGGTCTTTTGTTGTGATACTCTGGATTGACAGTCTTGTCACAAGGTATACTTGCCGGTGGAAGAAATTCGGACAAAGCCGTAGCGTTTACCTGAAGTATAAAAGTGTAAAAGGATAAAAATATAAATGAGAGTGATAAAAATATTTTTTTGGTCATGGGCATGGGTCTCCTGAAATAGTAACTCTATTTTTACAGCAAATTTCTTGTTTTCCTACAGGAAGTGTTCCATCAGGCTTGTTTGCACACAAATCTACCGCGGTACAATCCCGCTCCGGTTTGTCTGATGTTTGATTGTTTTTACAACACAAGGCTGCAATTATTGTACTATTTGGGACTTTAATCTCTTGATTTCCATCAGGTCTACCTTTACAAAGGTCAATAGCATTGCCACAAGATACCTCTTCAGATACTTTTTTGTTTTTGCATAATCCACAAAACCCGTTTTCAAGGACAATAATACTTTCGTCTGGTAATTTTGTACACGATGAGCCTGCCGGGGTTTGGTCGGAAATGACGGGAGAAATATTAGTACTGCTGGGCAAAGCCGACCTTGGAGAAAGTACGACATTATTATTAGTCAACAAGTTGTAAAAAGGAAATAAATTACACAGAAAATTTGGATGTTTGTCAAAGTAATATGGAGAATGTCCACCCGCATAAATAGATAAATATTCCAGAAGATTATTTTTTAAATCTGGTCTAAATCCAGCTACACAATCTAGACTTCCATCGAGTGTTGTGTAATTTCCACAGCCGAGAGGGTAAGTTCCCGTGGCTTCACCATGAGTCTCTTCGAGATAAAGAGATAGTAAAAATGCAGGGTTTACGCTATTTTTTATACCAAAATCAATTATCTTTTGATAATTTTCTTTAAATTTTGTTCCTGTCCAAGTAGTATTGCCATTTTGCAATTGTTCCTCTATAAATCGCACCATCCAATCGAGACTCTCTTGAGACGGTACGACTTGGGATGAGACCAAGTCTGTGGGATATTTAGCTATATAATCCATACAGACACCATAATAATCATTAGATTCACCAACTCTTGGTTTACCGGATTTTAGAGGTCGTAAAATTCTTTGAATAGTATCCATAAAATATTCTTTGATACTACCGATGCGGGGGATATAGAGAAGTGATCGCAAGGGACTATCACCACCCTTAGCAGAGTATTCAACCACAGCCGGAATTTCTTTGATGTCTTTTGTAAAAATCTCTGGCATGATGGCTTTGTAAATTGCCATTGGACCAAAGACCAAAGCATCGGCAATATAATCCACAAGCGGTGTCTTAGAAAACACAGCCACTCGGCCCTTGGAAACATCTGACACTTTGAGAGCGTTATCACAGATCCAAAACTTTTCGATTTTACCGTTTATATAATCGACTTCCTCGGAGACACTTTTGGAACAACAGAGTTTATTGTCGGGCTTGTCTACTCGGTGTCCGTCCATAGTGCAATTAGCTTTTGAAATGGCTTTGTATTGAAATTTTTGAGTATAAGTGAAAGTGGCTTTGATTTTTGGACCGGCCAGATTATCACCCCTATTGGCCTTGGCTTCTTTTATCTCACACATTGCGTCACTGGCATATAGATCTTCTTCTGGTGATTTACCGTAATCATAGATGGGGGAAGGGGCAGGTTTATTTTGAATCAAGGATGAATTATTGTCACTAGTGTTTACAACTTTGGTATTATCATCAATGCCTTGGTGTTTTAGAATTTTGGTAGTGACAAAATTTACGTCTTTAGAATCGGCTATTTCACCAATATCTGGCACAAAGATAGACTGAAGAATCTTGCTCATGGCTGCCACTTCTTTGAGCCCCGAAAACCAAAGCCTAGATTCTCCAGGACCATTGGGCTCGCCACG
>JAUXUE010000101.1 GCA_030681075.1 Candidatus Amesbacteria bacterium
AAAGATTGCTGTCAAATATGCAGACAAAGTTATTGTTACAGCCGAAGATCCGAGGTCAGAAAAATTAGATGATATATATAAGGATATTGCTGCGGTGGGGAGTCTTCGAGAGGACGATCGTCAGAAAGCAATCAACATGGCTGTCAAGTTGGCCAAGAAAGGGGACATAGTTGTAGTGACAGGCAAAGGTCACGAGAAATCAATGTGCTTTGTGACGACAGAATATCCTTGGAGTGACCAAGAGGCAGTAAAAAAAGCCATCAAAATGATAAAATGATTAAATGCGTCAAGAGCTCTTGGATTTTTGGCAATTTATAAAAGTATATAGCAACTTTCTCTTTTGGCGCGGATACCGAGGATTTCGGGTATTTGAATCTGGAAAAGATATCATAGCCAGGCTTTTATACCGTCAGAGAGGCCGGTTTAGCCAGCCTTTCCTGCATGCTGCTATGGCAGGACTGACAGCCCTTGGCATTACCTTGGCCCCGGTATTGGCAAATTCACTTCCTGCCTCAAACACCAACGAATTGGCAAATCAAGCTCCCAGTCAGGTAATACGGGAAATAACGAGCGACGACACTACTACCAAAGAGTCCGATAAAGTCCGTGATACTGTCCAGAATTATCTAGTCCAGCCGGGGGATACTGTATCCAAAATTGCAGTGGACCGCGGGGTAGATACCGATACTATCCGTTGGGCAAATAATCTCAGCAGTGTCGATGATATCAAGCCGGGTCAGACGCTCAGAATTTTGCCGGTTTCAGGCGTAGTTCACAAAGTAGTCCGGGGCGAGACTATTTTTAGTATCGCCAAAAAATATGCCACAGGTTCCCAAGGTATAGTCGATTATCCTTTCAATACATTTGTAGACGACGAGACATTTTCTCTGGCTGTGGGTCAGGAATTGATAGTTCCAGACGGCAAAATGCCAAATATTCAGCCTTGGTCACCCACTCGCTATGTCGCAGCCACGACCCCCAATGCAGGTGCAGTATCTGCCACAGGCCGCTTTATCTGGCCGATTGGAGGGACAATTACCCAGCGCTTTGTTTGGTATCACAAGGGTATTGATATTGCGACTGTTTTTGGGACACCAATATTAGCTGCTGATGCCGGCAGAGTAGTGGTGGCGGGTTGGCCAGCCAATGAAGGCTATGGCAACCGGGTGATGATCGATCATGGCAATGGTTATACCACTCTGTACGCCCATATGGCCTCAGTTTCTGTGTCAGCTGGGCAGACGGTCAATCGTGGGGACAAGATTGGTCTTGAAGGTTCAACCGGTCGTTCCACCGGACCCCATCTTCACTTTGAAGTGCGCAAAAATGGCATCCCAGTTAATCCATTTGATTATTTAAAGTAACTATGAAAAATTATTCAGGGGTGATAATTATAAGAGACGATGGAACAATGTTGATCCAACACAGAGATAATAAATCAAGCATATCTAATCCTGGAAAATGGTGTATTCCTGGAGGAATGGTTCAAGCTGGCGAAATCAATGAAGATGCAGCCAGAAGGGAAATATGGGAAGAATGTGGTTACAATATTGACAAATTATCTATTTTGGAAGATCAGGAATACACACTAAACGATGGGGAACGGGCAGTAAGACATATCTATTGGGCTATTTATGACGGAACCAGTAAAATTAAGTGTTTAGAAGGACAAGAAATAAAATTTTTATTTCTAAATGAAATTTTAGACTTGGATGTTACTTCAGGACAAAAAGAATTATTCCTTAAGGTTTATAATCTTTATTTTTTGCCATATCGACCTCAATTAGTTTTCTGAGATACACAGATCTGGGAACTCTGTTATTTATAGCGATCCAGTCAAGATATTCCAGAAGTGAGGAAGATATAATAAAATTAAATCTGGTATCCGCAGTATCTTGTGCATATGCAATATTGTCCTTCAAAACCTTTGTTAGATTTGATAGTGTGTATTCTTGATATAAGAATTTATCGGATTTTAAATATAGAAAATAATTAGATTGTTTGTTGGGAATATACAAGCCGATGACAGGTTTGCCTTTTTCGAGTGCAACACTAATAGTATGACCGACATTTAAAGTTGAGGGAAATGATATCTCAGCGACAATGAGATCTGATTCGGAGATCCCGTGAATAATTTGACTATACATTTCTTGATTTTCAGTTACGGTTTGATGCTCACTCAAAGGGGTATCAATCGTAACATGGTAGATAACTTTGTGGCCTAACTTTTGAAGAGAATTAACAATTTCTTGATAATTTTTGCCATATGTAGCGCGTTGTGATGAGGACGCCAGAAAATAGATATTCATAACCCAATTATACCCCCAATTTATGGTAAAATATAGCTATGTCTGGAAAGTTGCCTCCTCAGTTCATGCAAGTCGTTTTATGGAGCTATGATTTGGCCAAAATTGACCGTGATCAGGACTGGAAATTAATCATTACCCAAGGCCTAAATTTTGGAAGTGAACAAGTTGTTTCGTGGATTAAAGAAAATTATTCCGACGATCAGATTAAATATGTAGTTACTCATCCCACTCGGGGAATGTGGTTTCGGGAAAGACTCCAAAAATGGGTTACCTATTTTGATCTAATATTAGACCCATTAATTTTTGAGATTGGCGTTCGGGATCTAAATCCTCGACCCGTATTAACAGAAGCCTATTTCGATCGGATTGGAGTAAAATTACCAGTCAAGTATGTGAGGAAAAAAAATGACTAGTTTTGCAATTGGCAACACCTCAGATTTCAATTCCAGTGGGGGTTACTTTATTGGTCAATTTATGTCCAAATATAGCAGAGACGAGTTGGTCACAGACCAAGTTGAGATAGCTTGGAAGAAGCTCGATTCTTCATTCAAAGAAGCTCCTCATTATCACAAGATCGGAATTGACATAAATATCATTATTTCTGGCCATGTCACGGCCAAGATTGAAGGCAAATCATATGATCTATATCCTCGGGATTTCTTGGTCATCTATCCACCGACAATTTTAGAGGATTATATTGTTCACGAGGATACTGAGCTTGTTGTCATCAAAGCTCCGAGCGTACCAGGGGACAAATACTTGGTTCAATAAATGACTATCTATGACCATCGTATGCCTATTGTATGCCGCGAAGCGAATGACCGTCCTCCTCAGCCTATAGTCTTACTCACCCAATATGTATTGCTCCACTTGAGATATTGTATATAATCACAGTAACAATCATTAGATTGATAAGGAGGTGAGTTGAATGAGAGTTGAAGCTATAGTAGAAGTACTATCAAGAATACTAGAGACGGCTCCAAAAGCCGAATTATTGAAACCGGCGGAGGCAAGTTTTGTTAAAAAAGAACACGGTCGTGATTTATTACCCAATAGGCTCTAGTAAGCCCTGATCCATATGACTAGTGCAGTTTATTGTAATGGGGATGGTTTTTTGTTGTGTCCCCTAATTGATAAAGAAAATGGTTACAGGACAATTGTTTGTAATATAAATTTACAGACAACTTTTAAGGTGAACAGTTTTGGTTATCGTCTCTTAGAAATATTGGAAAACAATCCAGGAATATCTTTCGATGTGCTTCTTACTAAGTATAGTACCTCTGTTAATAAATCAGCTTGGGAAGTCAAGAATGAAGTTGAAAGTTTTATAAGTCAAATGATTAAAGAAAATGTAGTGATAAAAAATAATTTATGACAAGAGATTTTAGCAAACACTTATCTATACATATTTCGAGAGATTTATTAAACAGGTCATCATTTGCTTCTCAAGTAATTTCAAATATCCAACTTCCCGATAGACAGTTTCCTAAGTCTGTCTTTATTCATGATGATAACCAAATTTGCCTAGGATACTACGTGTCATATGAAGACACTTTTACAGATGAGCAGATTTTTTTATTGTGTAAAAATAATCAGTGGCATAATTTGGTAAATAAAATCGCTGACTATTTGATTATATTTATTGATTGCATAAACCACAGAATTAATATTCTTATTAGTCAATCAGGAAAATTTCCTTGTTATTATTCTCTTGAAGATGATCAAATAGTTATTTCTACTAGTTTTCATCTCGTTGATAAAAATCTTAAAAAAAGAACCTTAAATACTGAAGACGCACTAGAATTTTTAAGTTGGGGTCAAGGTCTCTATCCTAGAGAAGAGACACTCTTTAAGCAAATAAGACAATTGCCACCAGCCACATTATTGACTATTAACTCCAATTTTACGGTTACCGTCAAGCCGCTTTTTCAAATCGAAGAAATATTGGAGAACGTTAGTGGTTCTCCCTTTTTAAATATAGAAGATTTCAAAAAGGAACTATTAACTGTGGGTAAGACTGTAGTGGCCTCTAATTTAAAGAGTCTTGGAAACCTAGAGTTTTCTTCAGATATATCATCAGGATTTGATAGCAGTCTGGTCACATATTGGTTGAAAAAGACATCTACCCAACCCTTTACCTGTTTCTCAATGTATTCTCCACTTATTTATGAAGACTCCAATCCAGAAATTGTGGACAAGTTTTGCAAATTCCACGAACTGACAAATAAATTTGTCGACATTTCAAATCAGTTTCCTTTTGTCAATCTCACGAACCCAGAGTATGCCAAACATGGCTTTTATATTACCGATTATGGATTTGAAAAACTTATCTATGGATACAACTTACTATCTAATTCTGGTAAAAAAGAAATAGGACTTTTTACCGGACACGGGGGAGATGAATGGTATTATTATTCTACCTTAGAAAATACTTTGAGATATGGGGTTCAGAGTTCATATTTTAATTCGATAAAATTTGTAAAATCTTGGCTTAATTTGATTTTGACCACTAAAGGAGTAGATATATTATTAGATAAAAAAAGATTTCTCCAAAAAAGAATTTATCCTTCACCTGTTTTTTCTTCTGTTTTTAGCTTAGGTCAGATGTATTTTCCCTTATTTTGGGAATCTGGAGTCTGGCCACTTACACCCTTTAGTGATCCTAGACTGACAGATCTTGGCAGAAGAATGCCAAAAAACTTACTAAATGAAGAAAAGATTAAATTCAAGTTATGGTCTCCAGAGGATGGGATCTTTGTCAAAGAACAATTCACTCCCAAAAGTGGGCCAGAAAAGCTTGACAATAGGTATATTACAGAAAAAGTTGATTTGGTCATCTCAATATTGAAGAAATCTGTTTTGGGAGAATTGGGTTTAATAAAAAATACTGAATTGATCAAGGAATTGGAAACTAAAAACCTATCATATATTGCAAATGATGATGTGCTCTTGGACTTGCAAGCCTTGATTCAGTTGGAAATATTTCTTCAAAAATCAGACCTATAGTCTTACTCACTAGATGTGTATTGCCCCACTTGACCTATTGTCTAAACTAGTTCCTAGTTCCTAGTATATTAGGAACTTTTATGGTAATCTTTAGGTATGAAGACTAGTCAAAAAATAATCGATTATCTTGGAGAGCATCGACAAGCTAACGCTCAGGAATTAGCTGATTATCTGGAGATTACAGACAGAGGCGTGCGCAAGCAGTTGCTGGTTTTGCTGAAAAAAGGGATTCTGACAAAAAAGGGTCATCCACCAATTGTTTATTACCAGCTGAGTCTAGATCCAAATAAAGGATCTAGAGACCCTCTACCAACCAATATTGTCAAGGAAATCAATCATAATTTTTTATTTATTACGCCGACAGGTGAAAAATTAGAAGGGATTAATGGTTTTGAAGCGTGGTGTCAAAAACACGATTTACCGTTTGTTAAAACTACGCAGGAGTACGTTGCTATGCTCAAAAAATTTGGGCAATACAAAAAACAAGGTTTAATAAATGGTATGGACAAACTTAAACGAACGTACGAGCAAGTATATTTGGATAATTTGTATTACCTAGATTTTTACAGTATTGATCGTTTTGGTAAGACTAAACTGGGTCAGCTTTTGTTGTATGCCAAACAGAGCCAGCAAACGACTTTGATGTCAGAGTTAATTGACACTTTAGCCCCCGCAATTAAAAAACTAATTAAAGTAAAAAACATTACAAGTGTTGCTTTTATACCTCCGACGGTTAAACGACAAATACAGTTCATGTCTGTACTTAAAAAAAGACTTCATCTCAAGCTTCGGGTTATTGAAATTCAAAAAATAAAATCTGATGTGGCCGTGCCTCAAAAAAGTTTAAGTAAACTGGCCGATCGCATTGAAAATGCTCAACATTCTCTTGTAGTAAAAG
>JAUXUE010000103.1 GCA_030681075.1 Candidatus Amesbacteria bacterium
GCACCTACGTTGGCACCAAGTTGGACTCCAACTTCTGCTCCCACTCTAAAACCATCACCTATAGCTAGCCCAATTGTAATTCCTGCAACCCCAAAGCCAGAGGTTCCAAAACCTGTTGACAATAGACCAAGTTTTGTACCACGACATGCAATACAAGAAACAGATAACATTAATATATGGTATGTTCAATCGGACCCAGTTGATTATTGTGCTCCGCTTAAGGGTTGCAACAGAACAGTTGCGAAGTCGAAATATGACCCAAATCATCCAGAGTTTGAAGTAGGAAAATCTTATTTTACTTCAACTATTACAAGAGATGGTTATGGTTCTGTAATTCAGTGGGACATCACTCCGTAATTTATTAGCATTCTTGCATAAGAGTCTATTTTTTGTTATATTAGTTTCTAATGTCCGTAAAGAAGTTTTTAATATTTTTAGTTTGTATTTTAGTATCTTGGTTGGTTTTTATTATTCCAGATTCTATTTATGCAGCACCAGTATGCACCACAATCACTCAAGGATCACAGGCTGGTTGGATAACTTGTCAAGATTCTCCTTCTTCGCCAAGAGTAAGAGCCACCACATGTGAACAGTTGAGTGGGATTGGATCGCAAACTTGTGGCGCAGGATCTGGATGTGGACCGACTGGATGTTACAACTGCTTCGATCAGGGAAATTGCGGGGGTGGGGGGACGACGCCGCAGGGAAATAGTTGCCCAGCGGGATATGTGTACAACGATTGTGCCACAGGCTCAAATACCTGTGTTCCTGGGGAAAAATGGAATGCTTGTAAAACTGGAAGTAATACTATTACCAATTGCCGCCAAGAGCCAAATAGCTGTCGATCCTGTACCAATGGAAGAAATGAAAATGTCTGTACTGGTGGGAATGCGCCTACATATGGATGTTATAGAGAGGATTGTTTTGAATATAACTGTGGTATGAGATCGCAGTGTATGGATTATAATTGCGGTTGGAGATGGCAGTATGTACGTAACGAAGGCTGGGAAGAATATTGGGGTTGCGATCAATATTGTGCTGGTGATTATTGGGCTTGTGACAGATATTGTTACAACGGAAGAATGGAAACTTGTGGAGGGGAATGTTTAGGGTGGTCAAATCAATGGCGTGAAGATTGTACTGACCCATGTCTTGACCGGGGAGAAACTCGTACAGTTTGTGATGGTTCAAATACTTGCCAAGGGGGATATAGTTGGGACAATTGTGCCAATAATGGGACAAATTCCTGTAGAGGGGGCTGTGTGCCGTTGCCCTGCAACAGTGTGGCACCCAGTGTGCCGTTTTTGGTTTCACCAAAGAATAATGCCAATGTTTCAGGAACATCAGCAACATTAAATCTTGTCGTTGATAGTTATGGTACTCCATGTGCCGGTGGCAACACCAACCAAATTACAATCTATGTCAATCAATGTGATGCTTTGACTCCGGCCACGACCCTTTGGAAAACGACAGCTAGTACTTCAGAAGTTTATACCGGTGCTGGGGGCAAAGGCTATTGCTGGTCAGCAGAGGCTACCAATGGAGTGACGACATCGGCCAGATCAGCTACTGAGCGTTGGATTTTCTTACCCGGTGGTCAGCCCTGGTGGCAGGTATCTGGGGGTGGAGTCATGGCTATAGGTGGCATTTCCTCCAAAGTAAACTCTGGCAAGACTCTGATCAAGGATTCTCCCGCAGTACTGGTTGCTGGAGGAACGATTGATCTCAATGGTCAGAAAGCCAGCTCTACCGATTGGCAAGCCAATGATCCTACTGCCATTAGCACTAAATTAAATTATAGATATGATTATTGGGAAGCCAAGTCCCGGGTCTTGGCTACAGTTAGACCAGCAAGTCTTTCGACAGAATTAAATTCACAAGATCAATTATTGGGTGGAAGTGTCGAAAATGGCGTCTCATATTTTCTAGTTACTGGGAACCTAAATATAAATATTCCATTGGCACTAGGTGATCAAAAGATCGTTATTTTGGCGGACGGTGATGTAACTATAAGAAATAATATTAATTTTACTGATAATACTGGTCTATTTGCCTTGTTGGCAAAAGGGGATATCACGATAGATTCCCAAGTAGGCACAGACACAGGCACAGGAGCTGACCCAGATACATTACCCGCTCACTTGGAAGGCATATTTTTGGCAGGGAGAAATTTCAATTCCGGCACTGGCTCAAAACAACTTAGGATCGAGGGACCGGTTATTGGCATGAGCAGCGTCAATTTTGGCCGGCAATTAAATTCCGCTTGGCCAAATGAATATGTGGTCTTCAGACCAGATATTATTCTCAATTTACCCAAGCAGCTCTTGCGCCAGAATCATCTCTGGCGGGAAGCCCGGCCTTGACAAATGTCTGACATTGTCTTACAATATGAATAATATAAATATATCAGAATTAATTTGGGACGAGTTTAATTCTGAACATATTTCTAAACACAATGTGGCAATATATGAAGTTAATGAAGCCTGTCAAAATGTTTTGCAGACCAGTGAAGCTAAATTGGGACGAATTTCAGTGGTTGCTAAGACAAAATCAGGTAGGTATTTAACCATGATTCTAGCTCATAAAGGCGATGACAGTTATTATCCGGTTTCTGTACGAGATTCAAACAAAAATGAAAAAACAAAATAAAATTCCAAAATTTAAGACCTATGAGGAAGAGGCAAATTTTTGGGACACCCATAGTTTTACAGATTTTCCAGGTGAATTTAAGCCAGCAAAAGTGATTTTTAATCTTAAAAAATCCAAAGATGATAGTTTGACCGTCAGATTACAATCAAATTTAAAAACCAAGTTGGTCGAAATTGCCAACCAAGCGGGTGTCAATGCCTCAACTTTGGCTCGAATGTGGATAGTTGAAAAGCTGCGAGCAGTATGACCATTTGACAAAGGTCAACTATTAAGTTTATTATGAATATATGAGCAAAAGTTTGATTTTTATAGTTTTGGCATTGATGGTAGGCGCAGGGGTAGGATATTTTGTCGGTGTGAGTAGGGGCGCGGTATCCGCGCCCAAAACGGCAGTTGTTGTACCAAGCCCCAGTCCAAAAGTGGTAGCAGAGGAGAAGTTTGAAAATATCAAAGCTGATGTCAAATTTGCCGATGGCAAGAAATTTACCTATACCCAAGATGGTAAAGACAAGACCTTGACCGATCTGACAGGAATTACGGTCTGGAAATCAACCAAAGAAGGCGAGAAGCCATCCAAGATGGATTGGAGCGCTGTCAAGGCTGGTATGAATGTCCAATTGGCCTCAGAGAAGGCCACTGGCAAGATAGTTGCTGTACTTGTGCTATAATGTCTGTATTCTGTATCGTAGACCTCCTTTTAGGAGCGAAATCGCGTAAAGGAGGTGAATTCTAGTGCAAGACAAAACAATGAAATGTAAAGACTGTGGCAAGGATTTTGTGTGGACAGCTGGCGAACAGCAATTCTACCAAGATAAAGGATTTTCCAATCCACCTTCCCGCTGTGCGGACTGCCGAAAGGCCAACAAGAATGCGAGTTTTGGTGGGGGTGGAGCGTCCCGTGGACCCCGACAAGACTTTCCTATTACTTGTTCCAAATGTGGCAAAGCTGACACTGTACCATTCCAGCCCAAGGGGCCGGATGTATTGTGCCGAGACTGCTTTAAAGCCAGTAAAGGACGATAATAGATGGGAGCTAGGGTTATAATATAACTATAGCTCCGGGCCATTAGCACAGTGGTAATGCATCCCGCTCGCAGCGGGAAAACGGGAGTCCGATTCTCCCATGGTCCACACTCCGCTCTTTCGTTAGCACTTCAGAGCTTCGCGTGGCACAGCCACCCAATGACTATAAAGACTTAGCGTAGGAAAGGAGTGTGTCCCGCGTAGCTTTAGCGAAGTGGGGCGACTATAATAATCTTATGTATTACTCGTATCTACTCAAACTCTCAAATAATACACTATATTCTGGGTTTTCTGAAAAACTTGCACAACGTATAAACGAACACAATGCCGGAAATGTAACGGCGACACATAAATATTTACCCGTTCAACTTGTTTTTTATGCTGCATTTATTAATAAGAAAAAGGCACTTGATTTTGAGAAATATTTAAAATCCAGTTCAGGTTTTGCGTTTAGGAACAAAAGACTAGTTTAAACGCCCCACTACGCTAAAGCTTCGTTGGGGGCAAGGGTGGCTTGCCACGCGAAGTCCCGATGTTCATCGGGACGAAGTGTGGACCCGAGGGGAATCGAACCCCTGACTAGTCTATGCCATAGACTTGTGTTACCGCTATACTACGGGCCCGGAACAAACTTCATTATAAGTTAATTGAGCTAAGGATTCTAGGTCAAGTTGAGTTTTGAAGTCGAAATAATCAACTCTAAGTACACCTTTATATTCTTTTTGTTTGGTGGGTTTCCCGATTGTTCTGGGGTCAATAGTTGTTTTATAAAATTGAGTTTTCGGTATCTTGATTACATTAAGCCAATATTTTTCTAGACTTTCTATATCCTGATCTGCACGACACATGACAGTACATCGAATTTTGTTTATATCAAAATCGTCAAAACAAATCTGTAATAACTTTAGAAATAACTCGATTATTCGATGATCAGTGTTACCGAGGCAAAATACAGATCCTCTGTGTGATTTTGAAGCTTCTCCTAGACATAGCATAGCTAATGCTATTTTTGCTGTTTTCTTATCGTTGATTTTTAGAGAAATTGGTAAATTAGTTGATTGTAAATGTTTCAATAATTCCTCTCTTTTTATTTTTCTTACTACTGCTGCAGTAGCTCTCGCAATCCCAAGATTTTTTATATTTAGTTTAGTTATTTTTTTAAGGTATGTATTGGGTAATGGAGTGTTTCTACATATCCAATGCAAAGTACTTTTTGCCAGCTTGATATTTAATAAAATATTAATTTCTCCGTATGTTTTGCCTTTATGCCTTAACTTTCTGATTTTCGTGATCAAGATGTCTGAATATCTCATGATATAAATACTGTACTCCAATAGACACCTGCTGTCAATTTAGTAAGGAGTTCGATTAGAAGAAATCTAGTATTTAATTCCAAACAACTTCAG
>JAUXUE010000022.1 GCA_030681075.1 Candidatus Amesbacteria bacterium
AAAAGATTTAGCGGCTAAAACTCTCGACGGGACACTTCAATTAAACAGACTTGACCAAATGTCGGACCAAGAAGTCATTGATCACTTGATCATGGTCAAAGGAATTGGTCGCTGGACAGCTGAGATGATCCTCATGTTTACTCTTGTCCGCCCCGATGTCTTTCCAGTCGATGATTTAGGTATTCAGAATGCTATGTCCAAGCTCTATAAATTAAATCGAAAAACCAAAACCTTTAAATCAAAATTGGTTAAAATTTCTGACCATTGGAAACCCCACCGCACCCTTGCTTGTTGGTATTTGTGGAAAAGTTTGGATAATAAGTAGTAAAATCAAGTCATGTCTGACAAAATAAAACAGTTTGCCCCAAAAATTTGGTCTGAAATTCAGCAAGCTCAGAATATTCTTTTACATTGTCATCCTAATTCTGATGGGGATTCAGTAGGTGGCGTTTTAGGGATGAAGCATTTGTTAGAGAGTCTAGGGAAGAAGGTTACGGTGATTTGGGGAGATTCTTTTCCCGAAAATAGTCTAGTAATGTTACCGGGTTATTCCGATATTCTCCTAAAAAACATCTTTGAAATTAATTTGAGTGAGTTTGATTTATTTATAATTCAAGATTCTTCTTCTCTAAAACAAATTTCTGATAAAAACGAATTAATATTTCCGAAGTCATTAATGACTATAGTTATAGACCACCATGCGACAAATACTAATTACGCACAAATCAATCTAGTTGATCCAAATTATTCCTCGGTTTGCGAAATAGTGTTCGATCTTATTAAATTTTGGAAGGTAGAGATGACAAAAGATATGGGTTTGTGTTTATTTATTGGAATGTATACTGATACTGGTGGTTTTAAATATCCCTTAGTTACAGAAAACACTTTTATTGCAGCTGCTGAAATAGCAGGATTAGGAGTGGACTTTTCAAGTGTAATCTTTGAGATGGAAAATAGCTTGGACCCGAAATCAATAAAATTATTAGGTGCGATATACTCAAACATTGAGTACTATTTTGGCGGAAACGTTGCCATTTGCGCCATATCAGCAAGTGAATTAACTAAATTGGGAATACCACAAGATATCGCGGTTCCAGAAATTTCCAATACAATAAAATCAGAAATCGGAAATAATATCGGAATATTTATGATGGAAAAAGGGGGAATTACAAGAACAAGCATGAGAACAAGGCTACCAAATAAGTTTAATTTGGGGAAAATAGCATTAGCAACTGGATATGGTGGTGGACATCCTCTCGCCGCAGGAGCAAGAATCCCCATGCCAATTACCGAAAGTAAAAGATTAGTCCTGGAAACGATTCAAAAGATATATCCAGATCTTGGTCAACCGTGATATAGTATTGTTAATGTTTGGATTTTTGATTAAGTTGGTATTAGTGACAGCCGTCATAGGAGGGGTTGTGGGATATCTTTCTATAAAAAACAAACAATCACCCAAAGAAGTAGTTTTGAGCGCACAAAGCCAGATTGAAAGCTTGGCCAAGCCCGAGAAATACCAAGATATAATCAAAAATATTGACACCAAAGTATTATTGTCTAAGGTCGGTCAGACTTTGGATAATTTGGTCACAAATCAGACCAAAGATTCACCTGTCGTTTTGGGACTTAAGGTCACCAACGAAAGCTTGGGAGCGATCACCGATGTTCTTCAGAAACTACCAAACGACCAACTTCAACAAATAAGAAGCGTGGTCTGTGCGAGTCCGTCGGCAAATTAGTATAATGACCCCATGGAAGAATTAAAACTGAGATTACAGAAAATCGAAGAAAAACTTGACGTGGAGAATCGCGACCGGATAATCCGAGAGCTGGAAGCCAAGACCATGCACGAAGGATTCTGGAATGATCCCCAATCTGCCCAAAATACCATGAAGCAATTGGCTGCTCTTCAAAACGAAAAATCTCAGTTTGAGGCACTAAAGCAACAAATAGAGGATTTTCTGTCCATGCCGGAATTGGTAGAAGAAGCAGATTTGAGAAAATTAACTAAGGCTCTGGAAAAAAGTGAATATGCCATCTTTCTCAATGGTAAATATGATGCTAATAATGCCATTGTAAATTTGTATGCTGGTCAGGGTGGGGTCGAAGCCATGGATTGGACAGCTATGCTTTTTAGAATGTACAAAAGATATTGCGAGATCCAAGGGTGGACTACCGAAATTTTGGACGAGAAGGTGGGTGACGAAGCAGGGTTTAAATCGATTTCGATGTTGGTCACTGGTCGTTTTGCCTACGGTTATATAAAAGGTGAGATGGGAACTCATAGGCTAGTCCGTCAATCCCCCTTTAATGCCGATAATCTGCGTCAGACCTCGTTCGCTGGAGTCGAAGTTATGCCAGAACTAGCCGATGATACGGAAATTGTTATAAATCCTCAGGATTTGGAATTTGATGCTTTCAGATCTGGCGGGCACGGTGGTCAAAATGTCAACAAAGTCTCAACCGCGGTCAGACTAAAGCATATTCCGACCGGGATTATTGTCGAGTGTCAGACCCAAAGATCTCAGGAACAAAACAGAAAAATTGCCATGGGAATGCTCAAAGCAAAATTATGGCAACGTCAACAAGAGGAAAAAGGTGCAGAGACACAAAGACTCAAAGGTGAGAGAACAGCAGCTTCCTGGGGACATCAGATACGTTCTTACGTTTTGCATCCGTATAAATTGGTCAAGGATGTCAGGACGGGAGTCGAAACCTCCCAAGCAGACGATGTGTTGGATGGAAAAATAGACGAATTTATTCAAGCCGAAATGCGTTTATGATATACTTTCCTTATGAACTATAAAGTTCTTTTGGTCTTGGCAGGCGTTGGAATTGCCACTGTAGGAGCTGGAACAGGGTATTTATTGTCCAAAGACAATCGGGTTTCTGGAATAACCAGTGTAAATAACCAAATGATCAAAAGTGAGACTGAGGTGGGTTCGACAGACACAAAGACATTCCGGGATACGGCGACGGGCGTTTTGGAAAAAAACGGCACCAATGGCGTGGGAACACACAAACTAATTCGTGAAGGTGGACCGAGTCAGACTATATATATGGTTTCTTCTGTAGTTGATCTGGATCAATTTGATGGGAAAAAAGTGGAAGTTTGGGGCGAAACGCAAAAAGTGGCCAAAGCTTCTTGGTTTATGGACATTGGGCGGGTAAAGATAGTAGAATAGAAGGATGATAGCTGCCCAGGATCTGACAAAAAGATTTGGAGATGTGCCAGCCTTGGAAAAAGTGACTTTTAATATCGGCGACGGAGAGTTTCTCTTCTTGACTGGTAAATCTGGATCTGGAAAGACAACCTTGATTAGATTGCTTCTACGGGATCTGTTGGCAAACTCGGGATCACTAGTGGTTAATGACATAGACGTGTCCAAAATTCCCTCTGGAAAATTGCCCGATTACCGTCGCGAAATCGGTGTCGTCTTTCAGGATTTCAAATTATTGATAGATCGAAATGTCTTGGAAAATGTCTCACTACCACTAATGTTTCGGGGGGTGACCACACCGGAAATTGAAAGTTCTACCAAAGCGGCATTGGAGATGGTGGATCTATGGGACAAGGCCAGCTTGTTTCCGGCACAGCTATCCGGTGGGGAAACCCAAAGGGTAGCCATCGCCAGGGCAATTGTAGCCAGACCAAAATTGTTGTTGGCTGATGAACCGACGGGCAATCTTGATCCAGCGACCGCTAAAATGATATTAAAATTACTAAGAGAAGTCCATACCGAGCTGAAAACGACTGTGATTATGGCAACCCACAATGCCGATTTGGTAAATCATAGTAGTTTGCGGGTAATTACACTTGATAAAGGAAAATTAACCAAAGATAATCAGAAAGGAAAGTATGAAGAATAATCCTATAAATATTGCTTGGTCGAGAATGCGAAGAGCCCCTTACCAAATGCTAGCAGCAGTGGCCATAATGTCAGTAACATTATTTTTAGCTTGTGCCTTTTTTGTAATTGCCGCCGGATCACAAGCAGTACTCTATTATTTTGAGGGGCGTCCACAGCTCAATGCGTATTTCAAAAGTGATGTGATACCTACCCCCCAGCAAATAGAGTCAATAAAATCAAAAATATTATCCAGTGGTTTAATTGAAAGGATCAAATATATTTCCAAAGAAGATGCTTTTGATATCTACAAAAATCTAAATAAGCAAGACCCCTTACTTTTGGAAGCAGTCACTCCGGGAATGTTGCCCGCATCAATTGAAGTATCAGCCAAAAATCCCAATGATCTCA
Organism: Candidatus Amesbacteria bacterium; assembly: GCA_030681075.1. Lineage (GTDB taxonomy): Bacteria > Patescibacteriota > Microgenomatia > CAZETR01 > Amesbacteraceae > JACRNA01. The sequence goes on from JAUXUE010000022.1 coordinate 4,260, forward strand.
AAGCGATTTCAGAACTGATTAAATCAGAGCCAGGAATTGATGATATTCGGTTTGAGGAAGATGTGGTAGTTAATCTTACCCGCTGGACCAATTCACTCAGGACTATTGGTATAGTGTTTGTGGGTACTCATATCTTTATCACCTTTTTGGTTATCTTGCTTATCGTGGGGCTTAAGGTGGCAAATAGAAAAGAAGAAATTTCTGTCATGCAGCTGATGGGGGCGGGTATGGGCTATATTGCAGCGCCATTTGTTTGGGAAGGAATTACCTACGGAATTATCGGAGCCATTATTGCCTGGGGCACGGTATATCTGATAATTCTATATTCTATGGGATTTTTGTTGACCCTTTTGGCTGGGATCCCAATTCTTCCACCACCAATTCTGTTTATGTTTCAAGTATTGGGAGGGACAACTCTAATGGGTGTGGTAATCGGGGCCATTGGTGGTTGGTTGGCGGTGGTCCGTTTTTTGAAATAATGAAAAAAGCATTTTTTGCTTTGTTATTTTGTTTCTCGGTTACTTGGTCTATTGTGAGTGCAGATCAAATTTCTGATAAGCAAACTGAAATCACAGATCTTGAAAAAAAAGTTGTCAACCTCCAGTCTCAAGCCAAGACTCTGACCGAACAAATAGCAGCCTATGATAGCCAGATTAAGCTAGCTCTTTTGAAAATAAATCAATCTGAAGAGCAAATTGCCTCTGTCTCTGCCAGAATCAACCAGCTGGAAGAAAAGCTTCGGGAGAAATCGGTATTGCTGGAGAAGCAAATAGTCCAGACTTACAAAAGCGGATCATCAGACCCTCTCCAGTTACTCTTTGGGTCGACGAATTTCAATGAGCTGGTCTCGCAAGTGAAATATTTGCAGATAGTTCAAGCCCAAAACCGCAAATACTTACACGATACCCAATTGGTACAAACTAGTTATGCCAAACAGAAAGAATTAATAGAAGATGCCAGGAAGCGATTGCAAATCCAAAAGAAGTCTCTTGATGTCTATCGCAAGGAACGAGACAATGTGCTCAAACAAACCAAAAATAACGAAAGTCTTTATCAGAGGCAACTGGAGCAAGCACGGCTTGAGCTGGAAACAATCCAAAAAGCACTGGTCAATGCTGTCAAAGAAGGTCCGGTAAAAGCAGGAGATGTGATAGGTCTCATGGGTAATTCGGGTTACCCATATTGTTCATCGGGGTCCCATTTGCATTTTGAAGTCCGCAAAGACGATACATGGGTCAGTGCAGAATCGTATCTAAAAAATATGACAGATAAATGGGGAATGAATATTGGCTCGGGGAATTGGAATTGGCCAATGCAGGGAGCAATAGAGATTACTCAGCGCTATGGTCGGACAGACTATTCATACAGGTATAAATATAGTGGGGGAATTCACACCGGCATTGACATGGTGTCATCAGACAAGACTGTGAGGGCTGTAGCTGACGGTACACTTTATTCATCATCTGAGAAATGTGCCAGTGCGACTATAAATCTTAAATATATCGATCATGGCAATGGGATCAAAACTTTGTATCTCCATTTGCAGTAATTAATTAAATCCAATAGAAAGTTTCATACTTAGAGCTTCAGCAATACGTTTAAGAAACGAAAACGATGGGTTGCCATTCATACCTTCGACTCTCGATATGGCGGATTGTGAAGTCTTTACTCGCTTAGCCAAGTCTCTTTGAGACATTTTCCTTCTTAGTCTAGCTTCGATCATTTTGACAGCAAGTTGATATTCAGCTTCAGATTTATCCCAAGCTTTTTTAAACTTTGGATTCTTGAGACTTTCTTTCAGATCATTCTGAAATGTATAAAGATATTGTTTACTCATTTCATAATGATACCATATATGGTATCAAAGTCAATGATTTCTCCAAATGGCCAATCGTTTCAAAGCTGTGTCAATTTCCTTAATAGGTGTATTTAGAGAATTTTTAAAAAAACCATGAAGCACAATAATATTATTTTCAGAAACGCCAACATACAGAACTCGAATGTTGTCCTTACCCAATACTCTGATTTCCCACAACGGAGATCCAGAAAGTTTCTTTACATAAGGTCGAATTGATTCAATACCATAATTTTCGGCCAATTCAAAAATTCTTCTAATTTTAACGCGTTGACCAATAATGAGTGAATCAATAAACTCTTTTACTGGGTTGTTTCCGCTTGGAGAAGTGTAGTAATACACTATAGACTTACTCATGAAGATATTATATATGGTGAATTCTAAAACCACTACGAACACTTAGATCATATCCAAACATGTTACCGTTCAGATTGGTTTATGAACTTAATAAATATGATATGATCGAATTATGAAAGTCAAAATCTTTGACCAATCGGGGTTGGGAAAGTATTCGAATAAGTGGTTAGCTTTGGATCCCGTGTCTATGCAAGTAATTGTTTCGGGGAATAAAGTTGGGGATGTGCTGAACAGAGCTAAAAAAGAAGGAATAGAACGCCCTGTTCTCACAAGAGCACCCAAAAATTACGAGGCTTATATTTTGTAAAACCCTGTGACTTAGTGAGTAGTAGCTATTATCATTCCGACTAAAGGCACG
>JAUXUE010000001.1 GCA_030681075.1 Candidatus Amesbacteria bacterium
GGTACGTGATACTTATCGAGACATTGTCGAACAAGAAATTACAAAACACGACGATCTAATCATGGAAGGAGCATTTTTGGATCCTAATTCGCTAATTAAATTTGGAAAACCAATGTTGTTGATTATTTCTGATGAAGACAAACACAAAAGACAGTTTCTCAAACACCGGGAAAAACTCTTGGATATTCATAATAATGAATTCAAGACCGCGCGTATAATTCAAGATTTTCTGATCAATGAAGCAAAGGGACTCGGAATAGAGATTGTTGAAATATAAGTATATCCAAATCAGCCAATTACCAAAGCCTTTCTTACAAATACTCTCAATTTAAACGCCAGATTTACCGGTAATGGATATACCAAAACTGATAATGAAAAAAGAGGTATCAAAGAACTTGTCGGTCTAAATCGAAACGTTTGCGATATCCCAAATTATTCCATAGTAGATTTGGTTATTGGTGACTTCCACCTGGAAGGTGGAAGTCAAAAGTGTTAATTAAATAGGATATAATAAAAGTCATGGAGAAAAAGATTGTGTTGAGCAGACATCATAAGATAAATCGACATGTGAATTTGATATTGCTGGCCGTAGGTCTAGCTCTAGCTTGGGTTTTGAAGTCATATGATTTCTCGACCTATGGACTTATCGGAGCCTTTGTCGGTGGAATCATGTTTGCCTCGGTCTTTACCGTAGCCTCTGGAACCATAATTTTATTATCACTGGCTCAGACGCTTCCCATCTGGCAAGTTGCAATAATTGCAGGACTCGGAGCAATTATCACCAATTTTTTTATTTTTAGATTTGTGCGAGACGACCTCTACAATGAAATCAAAGATGTCTATGAGCTCTTTGGCCACCGCCATTTGACTACGCTTCTTCACACTAAATATTTTCATTGGTTTATTCCATTATTAGGCGCTCTAATTATTGCTTCTCCTCTGCCAGACGAACTTGGAGTCTCGCTTCTGGGCATCTCCCAAATGTCCCAAGGCAAGTTTTTAACCCTCGCCTTTGTTCTCAATACTATCGGCATTTCACTAATCCTCGTGGTTCAAAAGTTATTGTAAAATCAAAAATATCACCAAAATAACTAAGGTGTGGAGGATTTGGTCGGCGCCAAGATATTGCCAGAATTTAGGAGAGTTCTTTGGCAGTTTTGAGTCAAGTTCTACTCTGATCATATCTATCAGCAGATGAGTGACAAAAATAATTAAAGAACTCTGAACAAATATAATTAGTGATTGATAATAGAAACCGATAATAGTGGCGGAACTTACACCCATGATCAGACAATGAACCAGCATAGGTTGATTGAGCTTTCGTTTTTTGGATATATCTTTTGTTTGCCAGACAAAATCAAATATAAAGTGAGCAAAAATTGCTAAATAATAAGCGATTAATAAATTCATAGGTGTTTAATTATATCCTTCTTAGCACGGGCAATTTCTGTCTTTATGACTTTTACTAGATCCTCCGTTATCTCATTTTTTAACCAATTCCAATGCTTTTGGTCACTTGGTGATTTTGCGAATTCCTGCAAAAAGTGATCATGTTTATCTTTTGGTAAAATTTCTAGAATCGAGACTAATGCATGATTTCTCAAAGTCTTTTTGGCAATCAGAGTCAGCTCTTCATCCTTTCCCAGATGTTTTTCCAGATCAGACAAATCTAATAAGTGATCATAAAAAGTAGCTTTAGTCATAATTTATTTTCGACTCCAAAGGTCCTAATGGGACTTTGTTGCTGGGGTCGTCTACAAAAAATAATATCACAGCTCCTTTTTGTTTTCCCCGGTTCAGCTCAAGATAAGCCATCACTTCAGGACTCCCTCCAAAATGTTTGCCTGTCCAGGCGGCAGGACCTGAGTCACCAATAACTGCCACTATACTCTTAGCGTTGTGCGGATTGACGACCAGCACCTTACGATATCTGTACCAATCGCGCAAATATGAAAGCCTAGCTGACCAATCGGGAAGATAGAGTGTCTGGACTGCTACATAATATTTCTCGTATTCAGAATTATTAATATATCCCCAAGCCCCTTTGCCTGGTGCCATGCCCTCTCTCAAAAATTGCCCATGCTGGTCTATGGTATCTCCTGGGAATCTTTGCAAATGCTGTTCGGCTCCAATCAGTCCATAGCTTCTGTTCAACTTTTCCCCTTCAAGCTCTGCATAAGCCTTGATTCCAAGATCTTCAAATAATATATTACTAATTTTTGTCTCCAAATCAGAATTCAAAATTTCCAGTTTCTCGGGAATCGTCGCTTTTAGGTCCAATAATAATTTTTGTCTAGGTCCGATTGCAACGTCCGAAACTATTTCTTCCGGTGGCTGGTTAGCAACAGAGGCGATGGCCGGAGCTGTAAAAAATAGAGATCCCGCCACAGCTGTGGAGACTAAAAATTTGTTTAGTCTGGCTTGGGAAGCTAAATGCTTGACCTTAAGTTTGGCACGCAATAAGTCGTTTGATTGATTCATCTCTACCTAATACTAGCATTGTTTCGGTAATTGGTGGAGTAGATCTTGTGCCACAAATTGCAATTCTAATAGTCATAAAGAAATCTCCGACTTTCCAACCTTTGGCTTTTATCTCTTCTATCAGCTCACCATTTATCATTTTGTCATAATTGTCTATGGCAAAAGTAAGATGGTCTGTATTTAGTCGTTCGACTACTTCTGGTGCTTTAAAAAAGA
>JAUXUE010000042.1 GCA_030681075.1 Candidatus Amesbacteria bacterium
ACCTGATCCCAATTGGCATCAGCAGCAAAGGGCTTGTTTTTGGCATAAATGGCCAATATCGCCTTCCGGCCTTCAATGTCTGGATAATCGACCATTACCCGCCTGTCAAAACGACCGGGGCGCAGAAGAGCTGGATCCAAAAGGTCACCCCTATTTGTGGCTGCCAGTACCATCACCAAATCATTGGGAGTAAAGCCGTCCATTTCGACTAATATTTGGTTTAAAGTTTGTTCGCGCTCATCGTGTCCACCCATGGTTCCGTGTCCGCGCTGACGGCCAATAGCATCTATTTCATCGATAAATATTATTGATGGTGCACTTTTCTTGGCGGTGGCAAACAGATCGCGGACCCGGGCACTGCCTACTCCCACCAACATTTCCATAAATTCAGATCCGGCCATCGAGAAAAAAGGCACATTGGCTTCACCGGCTATCGCTTTTGCCAAAAGCGTTTTCCCGACACCACTTGGCCCTACCAGCAACACTCCCTTGGGAGTTCTGGCTCCTAGAGCCTTATATTTTGCTGGATTTCTTAGAAAATCCACCACTTCTTCCAGTTCCCGCTTGGCTTCATTGACCCCTGCTACATCAGCAAATTTGACATCGAGCTTACCTTTGGCAAACAATTTGGCTTTGGAATTTCCAAATGAAAACAAGCTGTCTTGAGCCCCCCTTGCTTGGCGCATCATATAGAGAAGTATCAGGACGACAAATCCGGTCCCGATCAAGCTCGGGACTACTTGAGCAATTATCTGGGACATGGTCTGGTCTTTGATTTCGTATTTGACAGACCCGGAATCAATCTTGGCTCTTTCCAATATTTGAGTCAGACTTTCAAACGGTTCTTTCCGGGAGAAATAAACTTCACCTTTTTTGTCTTTGTAAAAGAGGGCTAGGCGGTCAGCAAAGACTTCGACTTTTTCTATTTTTTGATCCTTAATGTCTACTAGAGCCTGAGACAATTGGACTTCTTTGACGATTTTGTTGCCCGATTGCCAGAGTTGAAACAGAGAAAATACCATGGCTCCAATGACCAGAAACCACAGCACATTCTGAATATTAAAATTCATCTGGATCATTACTCCCTTGACCGGAGCTTTTTTGCCACTGCCATTAGTTTTCTCTGCCATGAGTGCCCATTTTACCGCAATCTCCTCGCAAGGACAATGTCCTCTTGACAAGTATATACTTAAATAGTATATTAAATACCATGTTAACCTCACAGAATATCAAAAGCTTTACAGATTTGCGTTTTGATCCTGCTGGAGTTTCCGCTCTGGCTTCCCAGTCTGGCCCCGTCTATATCCTCAACCGCAATCGACCAGTTAGTATACTAATGGACGTAGCTTTGTATGAACAAATGCTCGAAGAGCTGCAAGATGGTAGAGATAGTATATGGCTTGCTAAAAACGAAAATAAATTAAGAAAGGCAAAAGGTAAAACAAGCTATGAAATATCAAATTTCTTATCTACCCAAAGCTGAAAAATTTTTCAAAAAATATCCCAAGAATATTACCTCGCATGTATTTTCCAAAATTCAAGCTCTCGAAATGGATCCTCACGCTCCCAACAACAATTTGAAAAAACTCAAAGATCCTCTCTCGGGATATAGACTTAGAATTGGAGATTTCAGAGCTATATTTATATTGGATGAAAGTACAAAAAGAATAATTGTTGCCAAAATTGATCACCGGTCATCAGTCTATCTAGACTAACTTCTTGACAACAACAATAACAACAACTAAAGTCAGAATATGAGCTTTGGGGATTTATCACAAGAATATCGATGGTGGAAATCTGACGTAAATGAAAAATATAGACCCCTAACTCGTCCATTAGACGATCTTGTTGATCATCTGAAATTCGAACTTGAATGGAAATTTTACCCGTACTTGGAGCGTTAGGAGGAGTTCTTGATGTTGCTAACAGATTTGCTACGATGAATTCTATCCCAGTAGATAGTGCTGAAATTTCACCAGAAAAACAAATTCGTTCGTGGGTAAATTCGCTAGTAGAAAAAAGTAAAAATCACTGGACTTCGGCCAAGGTGCCAGATGGTCAATTAAAATTTTTAAAAATTGATTTGATTGATCCAATATCCAAGAAGGCAGAAGTCACTGTTTTGCCCGTTGTCAATGCCAGAAAGGGAAATTTGTTCGGGAAGGAACATCTGGTAGCACTAGATCATGAAGGTGATCAGTACGATATTATTGAGCCTAAAAAAATTAAGAGGACAGGGATGGGTTTCCTGCAAAACAGGGCTATCGGAAGACTAGAGCTCAAAACTTCTACTCCAAAGTATGATAATCGCTATCAAGCAGAACATAATCCAGAAGAATGGTTAAAAAACATCTCAGATGGATTACCCGAAACGATAGATATTTGCTCTCAAGGAGGCACCATAAATGCTGCAACAAACTCAAATGTTACTCTTGAGAATGTACTTGTTCGAGACGGTTTTATAAAAACTAAGGCTGGTAAAGTTATACGTGCCACTTTTTTAATAGAATCAAAAGAATTGTTGGATGATCTAGCAAACGAGTTGTTTAAGAAGAAATAACTACACTACCATAACTCTTTCAAAAAGATCGCGACTTTTGCTGTCAGCAAGATATAAGATTAACCCAAACTCTGCACAGGCTTCTTTATTAAATCTAGCAACTCGTGCGAATGCCCCCCCCTCAGAACTAATTAAGAAATCTTTTTCGCAATCTTTAATTCTGTCTCGAATTCTATTGGAGTTTTGATTATTTGGTGAAACCGAAGTTTTTAACACCATAATTCTATAATCATCCCCCCAGGCAATCATCATAAATTGTTGATCGGGATCAGAAAGAAAAGTAATATAATCTTGCCCACTCAATCCGTGAGAGTATTCAGGACCTTGGTTCATGGGGTGAGTATGAATACTACCAACCATTTTTTGTTGTCTTTCTCTTCCTGGTTGTAAGCTTTTGTTTAGAACAGTTTCGGTTGCTGTCCCATGGGTAATTTTACCCACCACCAAACTTTTCCTTTCTATGTCTACTAATACAGTTTGTGCATATTCTATCCCCTTTTTTCGTGTATTTGATGTAAGTGTATCAATTGTGTCTCTTAATCCTTGTAAATGAATTGATTTAGGACAATTTACTGAAGGTATTGATGTACCCTTTCCGAGTGTTCCTAGCGTCAATAACACTTCCTTAAATTTACTAAAATCCCAATGTTTTGGTTGTGTTATTTCCAATAAAACTGCAGCGCTGTTTCGATCTATTGGAGCGTTTATATAGGCAGAGTTACCATCATACATAATTTTATTATAATCGATTTATCTCTTCTTCGCCCCGACTGGTAAATTTTCAGCAAAATAATATGTTCCACCTCTTAGGTGGAACCATTTACAATTTCCTTTGGTCCTGCCATAGCGAACGCAAAGAAAATTCGAGCGAATCTTCCATGCTTGGGATTTGCAGCGTCCCACCTCCGAGGTGGAATCTAAATTGTCTAGGTGAATAAACCTCGTTTCCGTCGCAGCGAGCGTAAAAAAACTTGAAATGACTTCAATGAATTGGATTTGCAGGCGAGCCAAAGGCGAGGATACTCCATGGAATGAAAGTTTTAGCGAGTGCCGCGACGGTGCGCTTTCTCGATTCACTCTTTGCGCACACAAAGAGTGAATAAAAATTATTTTTGGACACCGCAAAAAGTGAATAAAAAAATAAATTTATCTTACTTTAGCTCCCACTGGTAAATTTTCAGCAGAAACAAAGATGGGTTTGTCTTCACCAACGGCCAGGATCATCCCCTGACTCTCTTCATCCATCATTTTTCGGTATTCAAGATTAGTCACAAACAAGAATTTTTTATTGAGGAAATATTCTGGAGTATAGCCAAATCCTCGCACTCCTGTGAATATTATTCTTGATTCCTCGCCAAAACTAACTGTGAGTTTTATAAGTTTCTCACTCCCCTCTTTATTGACAGCCTCGGTCACCAGTCCCACTCTCATTTCCACTTTTACAAAATCATCAATACTAATCATGGATATATTTTAACATCTGGTTATGTCATGTTGTTCATTCTTTTGTTTGTGCAAAAGAACGAACCAAGAAAAGCACACCCTCAGGCTCGCTAAAATACTTCGCAACCTGGAGTATGTCCGCCTCTGGCGGACCTGCATATCCAAATCAAGGAATGTTGCTTGTATTTTTGACGCTCCCACTTCGGGATTAAAGGCGCCGCTGCAGCGGCGCCCCTTCCCACACCCAGCGACCATGCAGGAACTTGAAAGCGAGCACCGCAGGCGGACCCCGCAAGCAACGACTTGCGGGACCCGAGAAGCGCAGTCTCAAGTTCCGAATGGTCTTAAATCAAAAACCCTATCTTTTTATACACTTCCAAAAGCTTGGGATGTGAGATCTCATACGATTTCTTGACTCCGGTTTCCAAAATGCTTTCCAGTTTTCCAGATTCTGAAATTTCTTTGTATTTCTGTTGAAAATCAACTAAAAACTTTTCAACTACGTCAGCCACTTCTCCTTTGAGATGGGTGTACCCCATTTTTGATTTTCTGAAATCTTCCTCAATTTCTGATATTTGTTTATTTGATAATCCTGAATAAATCTCAAGTAAATTGGAAATTCCGGGTTGGTTTTGAACATCATGTTTCACATGACGTTTACTATCGGTAACAGCGGACATAATTTTCTTGCGTGCAGACTTTGGATCTTCCAAAAGTCCTATTGCTCCATTGGGATTACCATCACTTTTACTCATTTTTTTTGTTGGATCAACCAAACTCATAACCCTACCACCGACTTTGGGTATCTTAGCTTCCGGCAATACAAAAGTTTCCCCATATTTAGAATTAAATTTTTCGGC
>JAUXUE010000063.1 GCA_030681075.1 Candidatus Amesbacteria bacterium
GGATAATTAATGGTCGCTGATCTTTCACCGGGACTAACATTTTTTTGTTTGATCTTTCAAAATCATTGGCACAAGTTGATGCATTAATACTGTGATCTCTTACATAAGAGTGGTTGCCAATATCACCAGTGTTAGTAGACGTTACGATCTTAACTGTTGCTTTTGAATAATCGTAAACGTTCTCCTTATAACCAGTCTCAAGATATATTTGATAGCCAATTGCCAACATTAGTCCAGTAACAGCAAAAAGAGTCAAATAATTTCGTATTAGTTCTGTTTTTGAAGCCATACTAGGGATTTTAAATTCCCACCTCCACCCACTCCTTGCCCTCGACTTTGTATAATTTAGCCTGTTGCTCGAGAACTCGGTCGATAAATAAAATTCCATTGAGGTGGTCCGTCTCGTGCTGTATCACATGTGCTATAAATCCAGTAAATACCTCGGTTCTATTTACTAAGATCCAAGATCTAGGATCTGTGGTCTGATATTTTGCCGTGACACTAACTGACCTTTTGACAGGGGCATAGTGACCAGGGATAGACAGACAGCCTTCGTAGACACCCTTTTTGCCCGTGGGACGGGTAGTGCGTTGGGAGTAGTGGGTGATTTCAGGATTGATAAAAATAAAGATTTCGCCCTTTGGATCTGGGCGAGCCAGAAAGATTGAGAGATTTTCTCCGATTTGGGGAGCAGCCAGACCTACACCCTCGGGATTTTTGGTCTTTATGAGCGTGACTATCATGTCATTGATGACATTTATTACCCGCTTGTCGAGAGTGGTTACAGCATGGGTTGGCTTACGAAGAATTTCCGAAGGAACGGTTATAATTTGCGCCATGCATATATTTTATCAGTTTTTATTACTTGACGAAGTTCTCTATGAATTCACGAATAGTTTCTGAATTTATAATTATAGAATAAGACACAGAAAGTGTAACAACAACCCCTATTGCCAATATCATTAAAGTATGGTCAAATCTTTTCTCCAAATCAATAATAATTGGTTTTCTTCTATGACTTGAAGTTCTTTCAATCCATTCTTGTAATGATTCATTTGGATTAATTTTTCAAATTATACAAAAAATAAACTCTAATTACTACTTGAATTATGAAGTAGAGTTAGATAATATTTGATTATGGGTGAGAGTAATTTTAACGACGAAAGTGATGTTAAAGTCGAAACTGTATTTCTCGATTTTGATATTCCGTCATTTATGCAAATCACACCTGATGGTAAGACATTGATGAGAGTAGAGTTACTGAGAGAAGGTACGGAGGTTCAACTTGGAGAAAGCGCACGTTTTTCAATAGACAACGTTTCTAGGGAAGTTAGAGAATGGTTAAATAAACCGAACGATCATCCTTCTTTTAAAAACAGACATTTTGTCTTATTTGATGATGTTAACACACTAAAGAAATATTGATATTTGAATATTGCGTTTAATTTGATAATTGTTTTTTGGCATCAGCAAAGTCGGGCTTCAAATTTAATGACTTTTGGAAATAGAGTTTGGCTTCAGAAGTTGCCCCCTGTGCACTTGTTATTACCCCCAAATAATAGGGGATTCGCGGATCTGTAGGTGATATCATGGCAGCTGCTTGCATAGCTTGCTTGGCAGCATCCAGATAGCTTGGGTCCATTTCTGACATCAAGATCAAGCCTCGGGTTAGATTCTTGTAATAATTTGGATGTTTTGGTGAAGCATTAATTGCGTTTTGTGATAGTGATAGTGATTGGGAAGCCAATTGACCCGCAGCTGCGGGTTGGGCGCGCATCGCCATAGCCAAATAAGCCGCAGATAGACCCAGATCAGAGGCTAGAGCAGGCTCGGAAGGATTGCCTTGGTAGGCTTCATAGTAGCTCTGGTAAGCGGAAACTAGATATTGTGGGTCGTTGGTCATCTGAAAGGCTTTGTGAGCGCCACCTCCAGAAGCGTATTTGACGTCGGCGAGCCAGTATTTACCAGTAGCATATAGGAGATAGGAGCTAGCAGTTAGTACCATCAAAATTGCCAATATTTGCTTATTTGTCATAAAGAGTGATTGCCATCGCAGGAAGTAAAAATAAAAGTAACTGAGTGACTACCACAGAAAAACCCCAGAAATTTGTGATTGAAATTGTGATCCATCCTGCCAGCAAGGCAATATTTTTTAGTCCAAATGTTTTCAACATCATCATTAATAGAAGGATATATGCAACAAAACCTAAGATTCCAGTCGTGGCAAGTTGATTCAGAAACTCATTATGGGCTTTGTTGTACAGCAGTTCCCATTCGGAAGTATTGTTGTGCTCTATGGGTCGGTATTGATAGTAGGCTTGGGCAAAGGTCTCGGGTCCTGCGCCAATCATAAAATTTTTGACATTTCCAAGCCAGATATTAATAGCCCCTTTCCAGACTATTTTACGAATTTCTCCCGATTCTGTCCCTCCCGTTTCGAGTGCAGTGCCTACTATTTTTGTGACCACTGTTGGTTTAAATATCATATCGCGTATCGGGTTTTGAAAAACAAATGTTAGACCAAGAACTGAAAAAGCAAAAATAATCATTGGTATTATGCTTTTTTTGCCAAAATTTAACCCCCAAAAAACTACACTAGATATCCCAAATGCCAATAAGCCAGACCTGCTTTTGGTAAATAACAAAGTCAGAAATAATAAAATGAAAATTGTTGCATTGAAAATTCTTTGAAAATTGGATTTTGAAAATTGAAAATTGGCGAGTGGCACAAAGATTAATGCCACGAGGTACGCTGCCAGCCAATTTGGTTGTCCCATGGTGGCATAGACTCGATTTTGGACATCTTGGACCCAACACGAGACATCAAAGGAACCAGTGACCAGGAAGCAGGACGCAGAATGACCAAAGTGCTCTAGTGACGCGTAAACAGAAATAATTACAGCAGTGACTAGTGAATAGCGTATAGCGTCTAGAGTATTCTTTTTGGACATGGTTGAAACATAAGCCCAATAGAGAAAGGCATAGGTCAGAAGTGACAACAGTCCGCCGTTCCAGCGGGAGTAGTAGCCGTACCATGAGGTATGCATATCAATTGAGAAGATTAGAGACAAGAGATTAGAGATTAGAAATAAGAGGATGGGAATATCGAGAATGGTGCGTTTGAAAATTATTTTTTTAGCTAGAATGCATTTGATTGCCCAAGTAGCCCCTATCAAAATGGAGATGATATAAGTCAACATCAATTTATTAAATTCAAAAAGCTCCGATGTCCACGGCAGCCAGATCAGGGGTACAAGTACAAACAAGGAGGTAAATAAAAAGGTCATGAAGATATTTTAACTTATCTATCCTTGCACCGCAGAGCAACTACTTCAAAA
>JAUXUE010000069.1 GCA_030681075.1 Candidatus Amesbacteria bacterium
CTTTGAAAAATAACCAATAAGCAATTATTCCCGAAAAGATGGTCATATATATAAGTCCGAGCCAACCATTAGTGGATATTTGAATATTGAATGATGAATTATGAATTATGAAGTAAATAGGAGTCATAGTAATAAATCCCATCAAAAATGAAAACATGGTCAGAAAGAGAGGGGAGAGATTGTGGCGCAATAATTTCTTTGTCAATATCGCTTCGGCCACCCAGGCAGCATTGGCCAGAAGGACCAAGATATTTCCCCAAAGATTGGTGATACTACTTGGTAAACCAACCACTATCAAAGTTCCGACAAGGGCAATCGTCATTCCTATCTGCTCGCGCTTGGTAATGTGATCTTTGAGAAAGTGATGTCCGGCCAAGGCTATAAATATGGGGGCAACGGAGGAAATAAGCGTGCCCTCGATAGCTGTAGTCCTCTCAAAGCCAAAAAATAGCAGTGTCAGCTGGATGGTCGTGGCCATTAAGCCTGAAATAATAAGCAGTAGCCAATCAGCCCCGCTCAGCGGGGGAAACAAATGCTTTTTGTGTCGCTCTGTCCAGAGCCAGAAGGGGACTAATATAATTGATGTCAGTCCAAACCTGATGGTCAGAAAAGTAATAGTATCAAGGTAATTTAGGCTGTATTTTATTACTGGTCCGGCAATTGCCCAAATAATAATGGCAATTAGAATAAAGATATAAGCTCTTGTTCTGGCAGGCATTTTTGTTCTCCCGTACTCATGTTTTTTAATTTAACTGTATTTGATGCAATTTCTTCGGGGCCAATAATTGCGACAAAAGGAATACCCTTGGCATCGGCATATTTCAATTGCTTGTCGAGTTTTACGACATCTGGATATAGCTCGCAATTAATATTGTTTTCGCGCAGTTTGTTAACCAATTTTATAGATTCATTGACTAATTCCTCAGAAAAAATAGTCACTAAAACTTTTGTTTTGGTTTTAAATTCAGGGACAAGATTTAATTGAATAGCTGCTTCGAGGGTTCTATCAAATCCCAAACCAAACCCTGTACCAGGAATTTTTCTGCCAGAGATTTTTTCGACAAGGTCATCAAATCTTTCTCCACCCAAGACCGAGCCACCACCAAGCTCTGGAATAACTACTTCCCAAATTGCTCCAGTCGAATATGAGAATGATCGAGCTAGAGTTGGTTCAAATACATACCAGTTTTCATCAAAGCCACATGATTTTAAATAACCAAATATCGTTTTTATTGTTTCATTCGGTTGGATTTTATTTACGACATCAAAATATTCTCGAGCCTTATCTTCGGGAATGTTCTTAGAGATCATGTCCTTGATGACCCCGTCTTCGCCAATTTTAGCTAATTTGTCGATAGCTACAATGGCTTCGTATGGCAGACCAGCTAACAAACTTCGGTCGTTGACCAAGACTTTGGCATTTTTAAACCCAAGAGATTTATAAATGTCCAGAGATAATGCAATCACCTCAGCATCAGCAAGTGGGGAAGTACTTCCAAAAATATCAGCATCACACTGGACAAATTCTCGGTAGCGCCCTTTCTGGGTATTTTCAGCCCTAAAGGCTGGTTGGATTTGATAGCGCCTAAATGGCATGGTTAGCTGGTTTGCACCAACCACACGACAGGTGGGAACTGTCTGGTCATATCGCAAAGCTACTTGGCGTCCACCATTGTCTTCAAATTTGAAAAATAGTTTTTCATCCTCACCAATTTGTCCGGCAAATAGTTCTAATGGTTCCAGAGTAGGTGTTTCCATTGGGTCATACCCCCATTTTTCAAAAACCTTAACAATTTGTTCCCTAAGCCACGCGCGACGAAGAGCCTCTTCTGGTAAGAAGTCTCTAAAGCCTTTGAGTGTTTGAATAGAATTCATAATTTTATGTAGCTAAAGTATAGCTTATTTTTTGCATCGTGTAACATTTAATTCCTGGATATTGGTCGACCAGCAAGGGAACGAAAGTTTGACCTTTATATTTTACTTTTTGAAAGTCTTGCATTCGAGTCTTTATCTTTCCGCGTATCAAACCCGTGACAATATAAAAGTTTTGTTTACTTTTTGGAAGTTTGTTTTGCAAAAAATTGTTTAAAACTCTAGATAGCTCATTGGCAGTCTTTGGCTCATCCTTTGGCCCACATTCAAGTTCTAGACAATTGGGGATAAATTGGGACAGGGGAGCGTCAAAAGTCCGCATCGATGGCCAGAGAACTACATTATCAACATCGAACTTTTTAGCCAATTCAATATTTTCTGTGCTGGGCTCAGATAGTAATGCAAAGACTCCGCAGTCGGCTGTTGACCCATGGATGTCTATAACTCGATCATAAGTACTTGCCTTTTTAATTATTTTATAAGCTATTTTTTCTTCGTATATTTTGGATTTTGGATCTCCAGGTCCAGATCTATTGAGATCTTTTTGGAAAAAGCGATTGTTTAATTTAAATGCTTTTAGATTATTTTTTTGCCAGGCAAAATTAAACTTTTTTGCAAGTTTCTCGACTACCGGAATCGCAAACCCTTCATCTCCATGGGTAACCGTGGTAATTAAAAATTTCTTGTTCATATTTGAGGCTTAACACAAGTAAATCTATCTATCTTCTTTCGACGAGAGAGTAAACTAAGCTTATCTTTATTTGAAATATCGTTTTTATTCAGTAAGTTTGTAATATATTCCTGATCTAGCTTTATCA
>JAUXUE010000071.1 GCA_030681075.1 Candidatus Amesbacteria bacterium
TATGGATCACCTAGAGCTGAGACCATACCTGAAATTGCCCCATATACCATCTTTTGTGAATCCACCAAAGTCTTGTCTACATATCCTCTGGCTAATTTATCCCAGACTGTCCAAAAAAGTGAAAAATTGACATATTTATCCTTGGGAACCTCAGAATTGAGAACAATGGTCGGCTTAAAATTATAAAATTGCCATTGAAGCTTTTTCTGGCCAGACAAAAAACCAATATACCCACTAAAAATTATCAAAAATAAAATCGCTAATTTCTTACGCATTAGAATATGCTACTACAATCCAGAAACAAATGCTAGAAGTCCAAGGTGACGTGCACGTTTGATTTCGAGAGTCACTTTGCGTTGATGCTTGGCACACAGTCCACTTCTTTCCTTAGGAACCACCTTACCGCGTTCGGTCACAAAGCCCGACAGCAACGCCACTTCTCTATAATGGGGTTCTTTTTTCTCACGGCAAAGCGAACAAAATGTTTTGTTCTTTCTAATCTTCGGTTTGGTCAACATATTTTTCAAAATGGTATATCCTCTGCTACTTGTTCAGGCGTGGCCTGATCACTAACTGGCATTGCTTGACTGGCTTGCTCTGCTTGCGCTACCTGTGGTCGGTTCCCAGCAGAGTCCAATAATATCATATCTTCGATGACAATTTCTGTAGCTTGTCTTTGTTGGCCGTCTTGGCCTGTCCACTGACGAGTCTGAAGTCTACCTTCGACATAAATTCTCCTGCCCTTGGCACAGAGCTGATTACAAAGCTCAGCCAATTTGTTCCATGCTACAATCCGGTGAAATTCTGTCTCTTCTTTCTTGTCTCCATTGTCAGTAACCCACCCACGGTTAGTAGCCAAGCCCAATGTACAGACTGCTGTTCCTTGGGGGGTATAGCGAAGCTCAGGATCACGGGTCAGATTACCGATTAAGATTACTTTGTTCAACGATCTTGCACTCATGTTAGATTCTAACTATTAGATGTCTCATCACTTCTTTATCATTAACGAGTTTCTTTTCCAATTGTACTACACTTTTTGGGGGCAATTCAAGTACCCAAGCCAAAAATTGAGCTTCCCTTTGATTCTTTATTGCATAAGCCAATTGCTTTTTGCCCATCTCGGTAATTTTACCAATCTTGCCATCTAGGATTTTGACTAGGGCTTCAATCTTCTCGACAAATTTTTCGCGAGCGGTTTCCTTGAGGTCACCTTTGACCAAAACTGTTAAGTCATATTTGTTCATGAGGGCAAGTATATCAGACTCCCACTTTGAATTCTACTACATCTCCATCTTGCATGACGTAATCTCGCCCTTCGGTGCGGACACGACCGGCTTCACGGCACTTAGTCCAGCCACCATATTTTATGAAGTCTTCATAGTTCACACAGTCCACTTTGATAAAGTGTTTTTCAAAATCAGCATGGATTTTACCGGCTGCTTGAGGAGCCAGAGTTCCGCGTCGAATGGTCCAGGCTCTGGCTTCTATCTCCCCTGCAGTCAAAAAAGTCTGCAAGCCCAATATTTTAAAGGCTTCCTGAATTACTTTCTCTAATCCAGTTTTTTCGATGCCCAGTTGCTTTAGATATTCTTTTTGATCACTTTCAGAAAGACCCGCCAATTCTTCTTCCAGTTTTGCACAAATCCGGAGTCCCTCACCATTCAATTTATCTTCATCGGTATTTAAGACAATAATTTCTGGTTTTTTGATACCTGCCAATTCCAGTTCAAGCTGCAATATCTCATGATCGTCTTTTGGATTCACCGACCCTGCTCGAATAATGTTTTCGTCTCCGAAGTCGCGGAGGAGAAAAAGTATGGCATCGACTTCACGGATATGTGACAAAAATTTGTTACCCAAGCCTTCACCCTGACTAGCGCCTTTGACAAGACCAGCAATATCCACAAATTTGACAGTGGCGTTTACAATTTTGGTGGTATGGACTACTTCTGCCAGCTTTGCCAATCGTTCATCAGGAACCGGAACAATACCCACATTTGGCTCTATGGTCGCAAAAGGATAGTTGGCAGCATACGCCACCTGCTTTTTGAGAAGAGCATTAAACAAAGTGGACTTCCCCACGTTTGGCAACCCCACTATCCCTATATCCATTGTTCTATTTTATCACTCTAAATTCTTGTTTACTTCATCCCAATTAATAATATTCCAGAAAGCCTCGATGTATTCGGCTCGCCTATTTTGGTATTTGAGATAATAGGCATGCTCCCAGACATCCAATCCCAAGACTACTTTCTCTTTGGGAGTATCTTGGTTGGGAGTAGTAATTATTTTTAAGTCTTGGGTAATCCACGCCCAGCCACTACCAAAAACAGATAGGGCTTTTTTATTAAATTCTTCTTTTAATTCCAAGATTTTGGGATTAGGAGTTCCAGCAGAACCAAGAATCTTCCAAAAGAAGCTGTGATTTATATGTCCTCCTGCATTATTTAAAACTTTCTGGTCTGTAGAGGTAACTAAGATTTCTTCAAGATCAGAATCAGATTTGTCTGGTAATAATTCGTTAAGGTTCTTGACATATCCCCCATGATGCTTGTCATGGTGAATCTGCATAGTCTCTTTATCTATGTATGGCTCGAGTGCATCAAATGAATATGGCAAGTCTAGTAAAGTAAACATTATCTATCTATAATAGCATGGTTATGAAAAAGAAGATCCTAATTATAGTAAGCCTGATCGGCCTCTTGTTTATTGGCTGGAAAATTTATACTCAATCTAGAAATACCAAGAAGGTGGATGCTGTTCCTGTCTTAAGCGAAAATCTTGAAGAGAAACTCACGCTCTCGGGACTAATTGATGCTACAAGTAAAGCTACTCTACGATTCCCGTCCTCTGGAAAAGTTACCTGGATTGGAGGAACCGAAGGTCAAAAGATAAAAAAATGGCAAGCTCTGGCTAGTCTTGACCGGGGACCATTTGCCACTGCCGTGACAAACGCTTATTACAAATATTTGGCAGCTGACGCTAATGCCAAGCAAGTCGAAGATGAAGTCAAAGATCATGACAAAGACGAATCGTTTGTCCAAAAAAACAAGCGGGTCACCGCCCAGACCGCTCGGGACAATGCCTATGATACTTGGCTTATGGCCAAAAGGGATTTGGCTAATGCGACAATTTATAGTCCCCTTGATGGAATTCTAGTCAGTGCTCCTACCTTGGTTGCCGGTAGCTTTATCAGTAGTCCCACCCAAGCAGAATTCGTAGTCATAGATCCTGAGAGCGTATATTTCTCAGCTTCGGCTGATCAATCCGAAGTCGGTCTATTGTCAATTGGTCTTAAGGGGACGCTGGTTCTTGACGCTTTTGCCAACGCATCAATTAGTGGAACAATATCAAGCATTGGGTACTTACCAAAAAGTGATGAATCGGGTACTGTTTATGAAGTGAAAATCAAGATTTCTCCAAACGACAAATATCGCTTAGGTATGACTGGAGATATTTCTTTTGACCATGATTAAACTTCTCAATGTTTCCAAAAAATATTCTGATTTTATCGCACTAAAAAATATTAATTTAACTATCAAAGCTGGTGAATTTACCGCCATCACCGGACCCTCAGGATCCGGAAAGTCGACTCTGATGCATCTTATTGGATTATTGGATTTACCATCATCTGGCAAAATATTAATAGAGAATCAAGATGTTTCCAAATTAAACGACAATCAATTATCCAAATTACGCAGCCACTTTGTTGGTTTTATTTTTCAACAATTTAATTTAATAAATAAACTGACAGTCTTAGAAAACGTCATGCTTCCAACGATATATTCCTCTTTTACTCCCCAGCTCTCCCGCTCTCATGCTCTATCGCTTCTTGAGCGATTCGGAATTGCTGACAAAGCTACCTCATACCCCAATAAATTATCGGGTGGCCAACAGCAGAGGGTGGCCATTGCCCGCGCTCTTATCATGAAACCCAAATTAATTTTGGCCGATGAACCTACTGGTAATCTTGATTCTATAAACACTAGAGAAATTATAGATTTATTAAAAAAGATAAATAATATGGGGACTACTATAGTATTGGTTACCCACAATAAAGACGTAGTAAATGGCTTGCACAATAGAGTAATTACTTTAGATAGTGGGCAAATAATAAGCGATCAAGAA
>JAUXUE010000074.1 GCA_030681075.1 Candidatus Amesbacteria bacterium
GCCTCTATATTGAAGGTGCCAATAATGTCTGTGGCAATAAAGGAGGGCTTGGAAACGATGTATGGGGAATATTCCGGAAAACAATTGGTGTTTGCCATGGGCAAGTATTCGGACAATGAGGCTACAACAACTCTAGTAGACAGTCTGGGTGAAGAAAAAATCCAGTCAGAAATAGAAGATATGGGGATGGACCATACACTTTTTTCCCAAAATACGACCATCCCTCTGGATATCGTGGAAATGTGGAAAGCTATCTACAAAAAGCCAGAAATATGGGAATATTTTCAAGACAGTATCTTTGAAGACCGTATTGCACCTGTTCTAACCCCTAATCATCAATTGATTCACAAAGTGGGAACAGATGAAGGAGTGTGGACGGATGCGGGGATCATTCAGTGTCCAGTGCTCAGTGCTCAGTGCTCAGTGAAACCGTATATTTTGGTGATTTTGAATAAAGATACCAACAGAGAAGAGGCGGAGAAGACGGTGCCGGAGATTGCAGAACTTATAGTGAACTACGAAGCAGAATACGCACGCCAAAAATTACCACCACCAGCATCATCAGAAGGGAAATTAAAATAAGAGTATTTTTATAATTGTTCACTCTCCAATTTTAGCACCATTCAAGATTTTGTCTCGGTCTTCTAAATATTTCTTGATTGCATCTGGACTACAAGCTCGTCCTGGCTGGGTTCCTGGGATAAAGAATTCAGTTCTGGACGGACAACCTTCACAAGCCAGTTCCCCGGTAATGGTACAAATAGAGATCTTAATAAGTCCTTCTGGTGGAGCAAAGACAGAAGGAGATTTGCCTTTTAATAATTCGTCCATGATTTTGCGCCAAATGGGTGAGGCTCCAGTTACACCTGAAGCCACATAACTCATGGAAGAATTGTCGTTGTTGCCAACCCAAACAGCCACCAACCGATCTGGTGAATAGCCAATAGTCCAGTTGTCCCGTAAGTTATTGGTAGTACCAGTTTTGACCGCTACCTGATGACCCGGAATAAACAAATCCGACCTATATCCAAATGCAGGAGACCTTGCATTATTGTCCGATAAAATATCGGAAATTAAATAAGCGATTTTTGAATCCATGACTTTGGTGGCTGGATATTCGCTTAATTTCTCAAGGATCTTGCCATTGCTGTCCTGGATAGCCAGAATGGGATGAAGGTTAACCCGAGATCCTGAATTGGCAAAGACGCCGTAAGCTGTGGCCATATCAAGCATAGTTACTTCTCCACCACCCAAAGTCAGAGACAAGCCAAATCGCGTGGGATCATTCCAAGTCGTTATACCCATCTCTTGGGCTAGAGCTATCATGTTATCTACTCCATTGGCTGCTAATATTTTGACCGCCGGAATATTGTAAGAAGAGCCCAGAGCAGTCCGGAGTGGAACTTTGCCATGCCACTTGCCGTCATAATTGACAGGGGAATAATTGGGTTGTCCCGGAGTCCTGTAGGTGATCGGCGCATCTTCAATCAATGTCCCGGGAGTGAAATTGTGCATGAGAGCCAAGGCATAATTAATGGGCTTGATAGAACTTCCCGGCTGGCGAAAAGCCCTGGTGACGTTGACATTACCGTCACGCCCTACATCAAAATAATCGCGCGATCCAACCATGGCCAAGATTTCCCCAGTAGTTGGGTTGGTAACCAAAGCTGCTCCGTTTCCTATTCTCAAATAGGCAACTTTAGCCGTCTCTTTAAAAACTATTTGCTGGACTTTCTCTTGTAAATCCAAATCAAGCGAAGTAGTAATATCCAATCCTCCTTGCTCGACAGCTTCCGATCCATATTTGAGTGCCAATAATTCTTTGACATACATCACAAAATGGGGGGCTTTGATATCAATTCTCGGAGTAGCAAAAACAAGAGTCTCTTCACTGGCCTTTTGGGCTTGTTCCCAAGTAATAAATTTGTCCTCACTCATGCGTCTCAGGACTTCTTTTTGGCGCGATTTGGCAAGCTCAGGTCTGGCTCCAAATGGTGAATAGGTGGTGGGAGATGCCGGAAGACCTGCTAGTAATGCAGCTTCGGAAAGAGTCAAATCGCGGGCTGCCTTGTTAAAATAACTTTGTGAAGCCTCTTCTACACCATAAGATTCACCACCATAAGAAACCCTATTTAAATACATCTCTAAGATTTGATCTTTGGAATACAAAAGCTCGACTGCTATTGCCAAGACCAACTCGCGGATTTTTCTTTGAAGAGTGCGCTCAGGAGAGAGTAGGGCAGTCTTGACCAATTGCTGGGTAATGGTTGATCCGCCTTCGACGGGTTTGCCGGTCGTATTCCGCCAAAAGGCCCGAAGGGTACCGGTGATCGAAAATCCTGAATGCTGGTAAAATTCTTTGTCTTCAATTGCGATTGTAGCCTGGCGTAAAAATAGTGGCATCTCCGATAAACTGACCATCGTCCGGTTTTCATTCTTGTAGAGCTTGTATAAAGTCACTCCATTGCGGTCTCTGATATGGGTAGTCAAAGGAACGGGCTTAGTAGTAAGAGTGGTGGGGGAAGGAAGACCACGAAAGACATAGACATAAATCCCAAATCCTAAGGCCAAAATCCCAAGACCCATAACAACCAAGTTAAATTTTGGGAGTTTGGGGAGTGTAGGGAATTTAAAAGTAGACAAAGTTATTCCCAAGAAATAAATACTTTTTAGAAGTGGTTTTAGGTTGATTTTTTTTCGAGGAAGCCTGAAAACCATCCAATACACCGGCTTGCCTATGGCCACCAAAATTGAAGCGATCTCTGTCCAAATCTTCATCCGATTATTATATATCACTATAGGATGTGATACAATCTCAATTTCTTATGGCTTTACCGTTTTTATCCAGGCGAATAATATTGGCCTCGCCGTAGCCACCCGGGCAATCTAGGCAAAGTTCGACTCCCAGGGGATCATAAATCACAGCGTGATTTTGGGTTTCGTCTCCAACTTTGATGTCCCGCCTGATATCACCCTGAACAGGGGGAAACGTCCCTCTCAAAAAATATTCATATCTTGGTGAGCAGTCAGCTGGAGCCGGGTCTGGTACTTTCAATCCTGATAGAGAACAGACCATTCCCCCAATAACATCCGGCGGTTGAACGGGCCAATGAGGTGGTTTTCCAGACAATGCCTTTGTCATTATCTTGTTCCAAATTGGCGAGGCACCCGTCACTCCTGAAGCCACATTGCTCATAGGTGTATTGTCATTGTTGCCAACCCAGACAGCTACCAAAACATCGGGATTGTAACCTACGGTCCAATTGTCCCGTTTGTCATTGGTGGTTCCCGTCTTGACTGAGACTTCCGGATGTTTTGGGATTACTAGATACGACGATTGGCCAAAAGTGGCGCTTCTGGCTCCATTGTCAAATAATAGATGAGAGACGATATAAGCAGCCCCTGCTGAAATAACTCTAGTGTTTGAAGGCAGGCTAGGAGTCTTTTCCAGAATCTCGCCATTGCGATCACGGACCTCTAAAATTGGATTGAGATTTACCCGTTGGCCCGTGTTGGCAAGAACTCCAAAGGCTGTCGCTAGATCTAGCATTGTCACTTCTCCGCCACCCAAAGTCAGAGATGGGCCGTATTTGGCCGGATCTGTAAAAGTGGTTAACCCAAAAGCTGAAGCAGTAGCGACAAAATTGGTCAGTCCGTCCAGGACGAGCGCTTTGACCGCCGGAATATTAAATGAATTGGCCAATGCAAAACGGACTTGGGTGGGACCATGCCATTGACCGTCATAATTAACAGGACAATATAATTCCTGATCTGCTTGGGCAAAACAAGTCGGTTTGTCGGCCAAAACTGTACTGGCAGTAAATAACTTTTTGTCTATACCTATGGCATAATTAATTGGTTTGATAGCACTACCCGGCTGTCTCTTGGCCAAGGTGACATTGACATTGCCTTCATCTTTGATATTAAAATAATCTTTGGATCCGACCATGGCTAATATTTGTCCGGTTTTTGGGGCAGTAACTAAAGCTGCGCCATTACCTACTTTTTCGCGCTTTAATTTGGCCACTTCTGTGGCCACCGCATCTTGGGCAAAAATTTGTAAGTCAAGATCTAAGGTAGTAGTTACCACAAGACCTTCTTCCTGGATTTTTTTCAATCCATACTTTTCGGCCAACAAATCCTTGACCCAGAGAGAAAAATGCGGAGCTTTGAGAGTCGACGAAATATCAAATGTTACTTCTGTCTCTAATGCCTGGGAGTATTCAGCATCCGAAATCAGTTTATTTTCTAACATTTGGTTCAAAACATATTTTTGTCTGATTTTACTTTGCTCAGGTCGTGACCCAAAAGGAGAATAATAAGATGGGGCTTGGGGAAGACCTGCCAAAAGGGAGCTTTCTGACAAATTTAATTCAGAGGCGGATTTACCAAAGTAAGTCTTGGAAGCGGACTCGATACCGTAAGCGGTGCCACCATACGGGACTTGATTGAGATACATTTCCAAAATCTGGTCTTTGGAATATGCCATTTCGACAACCATACTCAAAGTAAACTCTCTAATTTTTCGCCTTATTGTTCGGTCTTGCGTCAATAGAGCGTTTTTGACTAATTGCTGGGTAATAGTCGATCCACCTTGAAGATTTCTTCTAAAAAAAGTATTGATAAAAGCTCGGGCTATACCCCGGGCAGAAAAGCCAGAGTGCTTGTAAAAATCGTGATCTTCAGCAGCCAGTGTGGCATTGATGACATGAGCAGGCAAAGTCTTTAGGGAAATGGGGGTTCTTCTCTGGTCAAAAAATATTTCATAAATCAAATTGCCTTTGCGGTCTAATAATTTGGTGGAGGCCGAGGGGGGATTGCTGGTCAAACGCATGGGATTGGGAAGATCCCAAAACAGGTACAGGCACAGGATTACGAAGGCACAGAGGCACAAAGAAATTATTATTTTGTGTTTTTTGATGAACTCCTTTACTTTCATAGTTGAATTATAACCCAGTTAGATATATATTAGGAATATGGCAACAAAAAAAGTCCCCACTTCGCTTGCAGCTCCGTTAGGGGCTGACGAACTCGATCCGAAAGAAGAAAAGATTTTGGACTGGATATTGAATGGAATAATAATTTTTGTCTTGGGTTGGTTGGGCTTGGGAATCTTGCTTTCAGTGGGTGGATTGTTTAAGTTGTGGGGGTAACTCACCCCTAACCCCTCTCTTAATTTAAGAGAGGGGCACTACTTAATTCTTCAAAATGAATGTTTCCTTCAATTGACATCTGACTATTGTACATATATCATATGTACATGAGATATCTTCCAGATATTCTAAAGTTCGAATGGGACGATGGAAATCTGGATAAAAGTTACAAAAAACACGGTATTACTCACAAAGAGGCGGAAGAAGTATTTGTGAGTGAGGAGTTTTTTGTAATCGAAGATATTGCCCATTCTCAATCTGAGCCCAGATATATTGGGCTTGGAAAGACTATCGTCGAAATATGGTTATTTGTAGTTTTTACAATTCGTAAAGATTTGGTGCGTATCATCTCCGCGCGCAGAATGCACAGAGAGGAGGTGGCAAGATATGAGTCAATTAAAAAAAATACCGAAATTTAAATCGGAAAAAGCCGAGCGGTCTTTTTGGCAAAAGGCCAATGCCAGTCAGTATGTGGACTTTTCCAAGATGCAACGCTGGATCTTTCCCAATCTTAAACTTTCATCCAAACCCGTGACCATCAGACTTCCTGAATCTATAATTTCCCTGGCTAAAGTCCGCGCTCACCGCCAAGATACTCCATATCAATCCTTGATTAAACAATGGATTATAAAAGGGGCGGGGTTGGCAGCAGGAGCCTGATATATTAAGACAGGGTCGCGATTTGCATTTGGTGTGTATTTGTGGCATACTATCTTGGCCTTATGAAACTGAGTTTGTACAGTGTACACATCTCCAGAATATTGGCTATAGCAATGGGTATTGCTATCTTGGTCGTATCTATTTTGTCGGCCACGACCAACCCCCAAGCGGCTTCACAGCCGTCTTTTTTTGGCCCCTCTGTGCCTGTGACTGTGACTGAAACTAAGGTGGAATATTACCTGCCCTACCCCGGTATTCTACCTGATAGTCCGGTCTACAAAATCAAGGCAGTCAGGGATCAAATCAAACTTTGGACAACCTTTGACCCCATTAAAAAGGCCAAACTCCAACTATTGTATGCAGACAAACGCATTAATGCTGCCAAGGCTTTGATGGAGGGCGGAAAGTCAGCTTTGGCTATCAGTACTGCCACTAAAGCCGAAAAGTACTTGGAATCGGCAGTCAAGTCATCACTGTCTAACAAAGAAATGCTCACAGTACTGGCCAAATCAGTGGCCAAGCACCATGAAATACTGAAGACTTTTCAACCCCCTTTAGAAATGGCCTTGAAAACTAATGAGCTCATGGCACAGCAAGTTGCCCAAGCCCTTCTGGAAAATTGACCCCCTCCGATACACTTATTACCAGTTGACCCACTACATTTAGTGCTTTAGTCTTGTCAGTACCACTATATGAAGTGTCCATTTTGTTCTGACAACGAAACCAGCGTCCTCGAGTCCCGGGTAGCCGAGGACGGTCAGTCCTTGCGCCGTAGGCGCGAGTGTCAAAAGTGTGACAAGAGATTTACAACCTTTGAAAGAGTAGAGGGACCGATTATCTTTGTCATCAAAAGAGATGGCAGCAGGCAAGCCTTTGATAGACAAAAAATTGTGGGTGGCGTAATTAGATCTTTTGACAAGAGACCCTTCTCGATTGATTTAGTCCGTCAGTTGGCCGACGAAGTCGAGAAAGAGGTCCGCAAAAAAGAAGTCTCGGAGATTACCAGTATTGCTGTAGGTAAGATGGTCCTAAAGCGCCTAAAAGCCATCGACCGCGTGGCTTGGCTTCGCTTCTCGACAGTCTATCTCGAGGTCTCGGATATTGAAGAATATGAAAAGTTAGTGGAAAAGCTTACAAATTAATATGGACATACCAACAGATATTACAGCTCCGCAGTGGAGTACCCAAGCAATAAAAGTCCTTAAAGAAAGATATTTTAAAAAAGATAAAGAGGGTAATATTTTGGAAGACGTCAATCAGATGTGTTGGAGGGTGGCTCGTGAAATGGCTTCAGTCGAACAAGACGCCAATAAATACGCCCGAGAATATTATAGATTGATGTTAAACCGCTGGTTTTTGCCAAATTCACCAACTCTTATGAATGCCGGAAAAAACAACGGTCTGCAATACAGTGCCTGCTATGTACTCCCTGTCCCCGACGATATTGCTGGAATATTTGATGGGATTAAACACCAAGCTCTTATTCACCAGAGTGGTGGAGGAACAGGGTTTTCTTTTTCAAGACTTAGAGCCAAGGGATCTAGGGTGGGAAGTACTATGGGTGTTGCTTCTGGTCCAGTTTCTTTTATGCGCATATATAACGAAGCTACCCAACAAATAAAGCAAGGAGGGATGAGAAGAGGGGCAAACATGGGAATCTTACGTGTTGACCATCCAGATATTCTGGAATTCATTCATTGCAAAGATGATGGTACCGGCATTACCAATTTTAATATTTCGGTCACAATCACTAATAAATTTATGGAAGCCCTTTCTAAAGATGAAGACTACGAATTGATCGCGCCAAATTCAAAACAAGTTGTAGGTAGACTTTCTGCAAAGAAAGTCTGGGATGAAATTGCCAAAGGCGCTTGGCAGACGGGGGACCCCGGACTCGTATTTATCGATAGAATAAATGAAAGCACCTCAAACCCCATTAGAGCCGAAGGCTGGGAAGTGGAATCGACCAACCCCTGTGGTGAACAGCCCCTCTATCCTTATGATGCTTGTAACTTAGGAAGTATCTTTCTTAAATATTTTATAAAAGATAAACAAGTGGATTGGGACAAACTCAAAGAAACAACACATTTGGCGGTCAGATTTCTAGATAGTGTCATCGAAAAAAACCCATTTCCACTTCCTCAAATAGCAGAAACAGTCAGGAATATCCGAAGAATTGGATTGGGCATTGGTGGCTGGGCAGATATGCTCGTAGAACTGGAAATTCCCTATGATAGTCAACAAGCACTTGATCTGGCTGAAAAAATAATGAAATTTATAAACGATGAAGGACACAAAGCTTCGATGCAACTTGCTATAGAACGTGGACCGTTTCCTATGTGGCAACAAAGTATATATAAAGATACTCCAATTCGTAACAGTACTGTGACAACAATAGCCCCTACAGGATCAATTGGAATATTGGCTGATAATTCAGGGGGCTGCGAACCCCTATTTGCGATTGCTTATCAACATATTGTAAAAATAGAAAATCGGACACTTACGTTTGTAAATCCAAAGTTTGAGGAAGTGGCACACAAACGCGGTTTTTATTCCGAGGGTCTAATGAAAAAGGTTTCGGAGCATGGTGTTGTACGCGATATTGAGGAGATCCCGGCTGATGTCCGGGCAGTCTTTGGGACAGCCCATGAAATAAATCCTGACTGGCATGTCAAGACTCAGGCTGCTTTTCAAAAATATACCGATAACGGTGTCAGTAAGACCATTAATTTGAGACATGATAGTACTGTCGAGGATATCAAAAAAGCCTATATGATGGCTTGGGATACCGGTTGTATGGGAATTACTGTCTTTCGCGATGGTTGTAAAAATGAGCAGGTTTTAAATTTGGGAATTGGAAAAGAGCCAGTTCCTACTATCAAACCAAGACCTCTAAAAGTCGAGGGGGCTACTTATAGAATCGAAACTCCGATGGGGATTGCTTTTATTACTGTTAATCAAGATCCTGATGGAAACCCCTTTGAAGTCTTTGTGACTATCGGTAAAGCAGGAAGCGAAGTCGCTGCCATGGCAGAAGCCTTGGGTAGACTTATCTCAACCACTTTACGATTTGGAAATCATTTACCCCCTCGGGAGAGAGCACGAGAACTGATGGATCAACTGATGGGGATAGGTGGGGGAAGATCGGTAGGTTTTGGACCAAACAAGATAAAAAGCTTACCCGATGCAGTAGCTAAAGCCCTGGGCATGCACTTTGGCTTAATTGGTTTCCAACCAGAATCAGAAAATACTCACCCTGCAGTTCAATTAACACTTGATGATAAACCGACTCGGCGCATGGATCTCTGTCCCAAATGTGGTGAAACTGCGTTGGCTTTTGAAGAAGGGTGCAAAAAATGTTATGGGTGTGGGTATAGTGAGTGTTAATAACTCCCTCTTGCATCTCCCTCTTAAGCTAAGAGGGAGAACGCTCAGTATTATAAGTAAGATATAATAAGAATATGGAAGAGATTGAAGTGAAATTCTTGGGAATTAATCCTCTTGAGATAGAGAATAAACTATTGTCTTTAGGGGCTAAAAAGATATATGACAGAGTATTTAAGGATAGAGTCTTTGACTATGAAGGGTGGCCGCTAGACGCAAATTATTCTTGGCTGAGACTTCGCGATAAAGGCGATAAAATTACCTTGAGTTACAAACGAAGGTTTGGTATTGAAAAAAATGCCAACGATGGGGGAATGGAAGAAGTTGAAGTAAAAGTAGATAACTTTGAAAAGACAACTTTGTTGCTAGAAAAAATAGGCATGATACAAAAATTTAATGAAGAGAAAAGAAGAATTCATTTTGAATTGGATGGAACGGATATAGATATTGATACTTGGCCGTTATTGGAACCTTATCTTGAGATTGAGGGAAATTCCTGGGATAAAGTCCAAGAAATGGCAGAAAAACTAGGTCTGAATTGGAATGATAGAAAGATGTTGGCAGCAATGCAGATTTATGAACTGAAAGGAATAAATGAAAAAGACTATCGTGTCCTAACCTTTGATAAACAGATAAAGAGGGATGAATAAAATTTATACCAAAAAAGGGGACAAGGGGGAGACAGGGACGTTTCATGGCAGAATTAGTAAGAGTGATCAGCTGGCAATTACGCTTGGGACGATTGATGAATTGAATTCTTGGATTGGAGTCTGTGAACCAAACAAAGAGATGCATCGCATCCAAACTAATCTCATGACAATCAATTCTATCTTGGCGGGGTCAAAGAAGCATAAATTTTCAAACTATGAAACTATTCACTTAGAAAAATTTATTGACAAATTATCAGATCAATTACCAGAACTCAAGAACTTTATTTATCCTGTGGGTAATTTGCAGGTAGCAAGAGCTGTCTGCCGACGGGCCGAACGCGAAATCGTAAAATTAGAAGTTAAGGACAAAAATATTTTGAAATATATAAATAGATTATCGGATGCCTTGTTTGTCATGGCCAGACATGTGAATGCAAAAAATAATGTCCCTGAAGAAGTCTGGAAAATTTAGTATTATTAGAGTATGAAACCTGCCCAGGATGATGACAATGATCAACCCACACCAACCCTTACTGAAGAAATAGTGGCGGAATTTGGCGGAAAAGAGAGGGAGCCTGTAAAAATTACCGAAATTCCAACCCATGTCGAAATAGAGAAAAGTCCCGAAACCGCAGGCTATATCGAAAGAGTGGAGAAGCAAGCTGAGTTGAAAACACCAGTAATGGACGATAGTAGTGGTCAGACACTGGTCCAAGCTGCAGATCCGGTGGATCCGGTTGTTACCTTGCCGCTTACCGATGATCAGATAGTCAAAGGTTTGCATCACCATGTCTGGGAAGCTATTCGCTGGCTGGCTACCTGGTGCGTTCGCCAAGCATTGATTCTCCATAAGCATATAATAGGATTAGCCCAATGACCGAATTTACATCATTATTTATTGCCTTGATTTTTCTGATGGCTGTGGCAGCTGTCGTATTTTTGCTTTTATTTTTTGGGGTCTACTTGGCCATTGCTTTTTACCGGCACCGCGACCGTGAGAAAAAATCCCTGGCCATGATCTGCCTCCAAGTGGCCGTCCCCCGCGACAATGAAATAAAAACTGATGCTATGGAGCAGGTGTTCAACAGTTTATCGTCTATCAAAAAAGGAGGCTTGGGTCCATTTGGCTGGTTTTCTTTCTTACAAAGTCAGCCCCACATCAGCTTTGAAATAGTAGCGGGTAAAGAAGATATTAGATTTTATATTATTGTCCCAGACAAACTTCGCGATCTGGTGGAAAAACAAATTCATGGCAGTTATCCAGGCGCGGAAATAAAAATTGTCGAGGAGCCCAATATATTTACTGAGGAGGGACATGTGGAATACACGTGGCTCGTTATGCGTGGGGTCCCTTACAAACCCTTGCAAGTTTATAAAAATCTGGCGGTTGATCCGATGGCAGCACTCACCTCGTCCTTGGCCAAAATGGGAGAAGGGGAGGGTGCGCATATCCAAATACTAATCGCTCCTGCTGACAGCAAATGGAAAGGCCAAGGCCGGTCTTGGATCGGTAAAACCAAAAAATCTGAAAGCGATCCCGAGAAAGCCAGCTATAAAGTGGATCCCAAGGTATTGGAAGCAGTGGACAACAAAGTCTCCAAAAACGGCTTTGAAACTACAATCAGACTGGTCGTCTGCTCAACATCTAAAGAATCGGCCAAGGCTCACATGGGAAATATCAGAGCCGGGTTTGAACAATACAATAGTGACAACAATGGCCTATCCGGTAAAAAAGTCCGGTTTTCGGGAACATTTGTCTCGGATTTTATTTACCGCTACCAACCTATGCTCTGGTGGGGAGCTCAGACGATCTTAAATAGTGAAGAGCTGGCGACTCTCTATCATTTTCCCAACAAAACTATTGAAACCCCACATATCTTTTGGCTCAATGCCAAGCGGGCTCCTGCCCCCCAACAAATTCCCGATCACGGATTGTATCTGGGCAAGAGTGTCTTTCGCGGTGTAACCAGGCCCGTATTTATGGGGGACGAAGACCGGCAACGCCATACCTATATCATCGGACGGACGGGGGTTGGTAAGACGGAACTGCTCAAGCAAATGATTATCCAAGACATGAAAGAGGGCAAAGGGGTGTGCCTCATAGACCCCCACGATTTGGCTGAAAACATACTCGGATATATTCCAGCCGAGAGAGCTGAAGATGTGATCTATTTTGATCCCGGCGATCTCGAGCGTCCGATGGGACTGAATATGATTCAGGCTAGTAACGAAAAAGAAAAGCATTTTATCGCCAGTAGTATTATCGGGCTAATGTATAAGCTCTATGATCCGCACAAGACCGGAATTATTGGTCCTCGGTTTGAGCACGCCATTCGCAATGCCATGCTCACAGTTCTCGATGCGGTTCCTGGGGGAACATTTGTGGAAGTGGTGCAGGCTCTGCAAAGACCAGACTTCGTCCAAGAGATGCTGCCACGTGTCCAAGACCCGATTGTCAGGCGCTATTGGACGGATCAAATTGCCCAAACCTCGGACTTTCACAAGTCCGAAGTCCTCGATTATATTGTCTCCAAATTTGGCCGGTTTATAACCGACAAAATGATGCGGGTTATTATTGGGCAAAGTGAAAGTGTCATTAATTTTCGTAAAGTCATGGACGAGGGGAAAATATTGATTGTCAATCTCAACAAAGGGCGACTGGGTGAAGAAAATAGTAATTTCTTGGGATTGATTCTCGTGCCGAGGCTCCTAATGGCCGCTCTCTCCAGAGCTGATATTCCCGAGAGCCAGAGGCGTCCATTTTATCTCTATGTCGATGAGTTTCAAAATTTTGCCACAGCTGACTTTGCCACAATTCTCTCGGAAGCCCGGAAATATAAACTTAATTTGACAGTTGCCAATCAATTTATTGGCCAGATGGAAGAGGAAGTCAAGAATGCTATTTTTGGTAATGTCGGTACCGTCATGACCTTCCGGACCGGTGTCTCAGACGCTAATTATTTACAACATGAATTTTCACCCACCTTTAACGAAGCCGATCTATTAAATGTTGATAAATATAATGTCTATATCAAAACTATCGTCAACAATGAACCAGTGCCACCTTTCTCGATGGATGTGACCAAAGATATGAAAGCTGATAAAGCAGCTTACAATCCCCAGCTGGCAGAAGCCATCAAGCAGCTTTCGAGATTAAAATATGGGAGAGATGTGAGACTGGTTGAGAGTGAAATTGCCGAGAGATCACAATTGTAACTCCCTCTCTGATCTCCCTCTTAACTTAAGAGGGAGACGCTACTTTTACCAAATAAAATAGTTAAATGTTAAAATATGGAATATCGGGCCCGTCGTTCAACGGTAGTGACCGGTCTCTTATAAAGACCTGACGGAGGTTCAACTCCTCCCGGGCCCACAATTATTCACCAAAATTAGCTATAGCAAATCTCCAAAAATCATCATAATCAAAGACGTTCTTGGCGCGTGTTTTGGTTAGCATATCTTCCCAATAACCTTCACCCTCTTGGTCTTCTACAAGCAGAACTTTGATTTTTGTATCTGATCCACGGAGTTGAGCAAGTTTTCCAAGTCGATGATTTCCATCACGAGTTAATATCCCATGCTCGTGGTGATCTACCACAAAGATGTCTCGATGAATATTAGTATATTTATAATTCTTTACCCCCCTCCATTGATCGATAAAGGGTAGATTACTTGGATTTACTTCCGAAAGGGAGAGAGTTATTAGTCGAATTTCTTTCATAATTCCACCAATTTATTCAAATTTCCCCTGGTGGCTTTGATATAGAGAAGATAGCGGTTGATGGAGACGTCGCGCTTGTGCCCCAAAATTTTGGCTAGGTATGCAAAATCCACACCTCCTTGGATCTGGGCCACTACAAAAGTATGCCTAAGGTCATTGACCTTGACACTTTTGATCCCAGCTATCCTAAAATAGCGGTCTATGGCTGCGCGCATATTGCGAATAAGAAGAGGTCTGCCTGTCTTGGTCACAAAAAAAGCTTGCTCATAAACATCTGGCCTGATAGCCAGATAATTGGCAAGAGCAGCCATGGTATTTTTACCAAGAGGAACAGTTCTGCCGGGATTATTTTCAAATGGTCTAATATAAAGCTCGTTTTTGCGGTAGTCCTCCATTTTGATATTTGCCAATTCTCCTATTCTGATACCGGTTTGTAATAACAATTCGATTACTGCGTTCATGCGAATATCAAGTCTACAGGCATCACGCAAACTTTTGAATTCTTGCGCACTCAGCATTCTGGGAGGAGCGACTGTAAACTTGGGGTGGACGACAGCTAAAGATGGGTTGGTGGAAATTGAACCGTTGCTAACCAGAAACTTGAAAAAAGTCTTCATCGAATTGATTTTGCGCGAGACCGATTTTGGGATGTAACCATTGCTAGACAAATAGGCCACAAATTCGTTGAGATGGGCAGTCGTAACCGTGGTGGCTTGAGTGATACGGTGCTCCTCCATATATTTGGATAATTGGAGCAAATCACTCTTATAAGCTGTAATAGTAGCAGAGGACCTCTTGAATTCTGTAAGATGTTTAAAGAAGCTTGTCAGGGCAGTTTCGAAGCTAATTGGGTTTGGTAGATTATCATTCATACTGTCTTATACTATAGGTTAGGTTGCCTGTGGAAGGATTCTACAGGATAATAGGAGCTAGTGCAACTATGAAAAAGAATCTATTGCTCATAATACTAATAATATTTGCCCTGCGGTCGGGCTATGGAATCTGGAAACTCTGGCGGACCAGAAGCATCGTCCGGGACGCTCAAATCAGGCTGGAGAAGACCCGCTTGGAGAATCAAAGATTGACCCAGAAACTGGCTGAAATTCAAAGTGAGGAATTTGTGGAGCGTGAAGCCCGGGAAAAATTGGGATTGGGCAAGCCCGGGGAAGTGGTATTGATTTTACCAAATCAAAATCAAGATCCAAACTCACAACCCACAACCCACAACTCACAAATCCCTATTTGGAAACAATGGTGGGATTTGTATATAAGGATTTAAGTGGCCCCGCTGAGCGGGGCATCACCACGCTTAGCGTGGTGGCTGAGGAGAGATTCGAACTCTCAACCGTGGTCTTATGAAGGCCCTGCTCCACCATTGAGCTACCCAGCCATGAAGCTAATTTTAACATGTTCTTATTCTACGGTCGACGTAATTTAATGTGCATGAGATTAAATTTCGCAATAAACTTTTCTGGCCTTCCGTATTCTACAGCCAATATTCCATCGTGATCTTTTGCATAACTAAGATTTTGCCATTCCATTTCAATAAGTTTATGTTCTGCCCTCTCATATTGAACTAACCAAAGTGAAAAATAGATGAGAAAAGGAACTAATTCTGGGAAAGGACCATTTTTCCCATCTATAATATTGCCTAACACTTTAGGGATAGTTGTGCTTATTTCAACCAAAGCCCCGATTCCCCATGGGGAACTTAGCCAAAACCACCACCAAACCTGTTTTTGAAGATCTTTTATTTTCGGAAGTCTGTTTTCAGACATATCCTGGGATTATATATCAGGTGTCAAAAATAAATGATATAATGAATCCGTTCTTTCAAAACATGCGGGGTAGTGTAGAGCTGCACGAAAGGCTCATAATCTTTCAGACTGGGCGCGACTCCCAGCCCCGCAACAAAGTCTAAAATCCCACCTTCCAGGTGGGATTTTGTTATTCGGCCTTCTTTTTCTCTTCTTCATTTAGTCTCTCGTTTTCTAAGACATTTTTCAAAACATCTTTTAACGTTTCCGGTTCTGTTGTTGGACTAACCCCTTTTAGAGTCGCAAGCTCTTTCAGATAATCTACTTCTGTAGGCTTGCCTTTGGTTTTAATGTCTTGATCTCCAATTTTTCCCAGGGCTTTTCTAATCGCTGCTTTAGTTGGATAGGCGTTCTTGATTTCCATATTGAGAGTTTACCATACATCCAGGTTCACAGGATGGGTTTTGTGGTGTAAAATCTAGACATGAACAAAAAAATAGTCTTTTCGGGGATTCAGCCCAGCGGGGATTTGCATATTGGCAATTATATTGGGGCGGTCAGGCAGTGGGCTCTCGGCCAGAATGATGGCCTAAATATTTTTTGTGTGGTTGATCTGCACGCAATTACCGTTCCTCAAGACCCAAAGACACTGGCTCAGAAAACCCGCGAGATCTCAGCCATTATTTTGGCAGCCGGAGTGGATACGACCAAATCTCTCTTGTTTGTCCAATCCCACAATCCAGATCACGCTAATTTGGGCTGGGTTCTAAATAATTATCTTTCGATGGGTCAACTCAACCGCATGATTCAATACAAAGAGAAATCCGAGGGTAAAGAATCGGTTAGCGTTGGTTTATTTGATTATCCGGCTCTAATGGCTGCAGATATTTTGCTTTATGACACAACAGAGGTTCCCGTGGGAGATGACCAGAAGCAACATGTAGAACTAGCCCGCGACGTGGCCGAAAAATTTAATTCTAA
>JAUXUE010000078.1 GCA_030681075.1 Candidatus Amesbacteria bacterium
TAAAGTCAGGTATCCTGACAATATTTGGATGAATCAACATTTTGAAAGTCCCCTCCATTATTCTAAATACACCCACTAAAAAATAGACTTCTATCTTGGTCCAACCAGCAATAGTATCAGCAAAGCTGAAATAGATATTGATGGTCAGTAAATGAAGTCCGACGTAGAACACCTGGACTAAAACCCAGAAGATAAAGTTCTCTCTATACTCCATCTCTCTGGCGAGATTATTCTGAGTGAATTTTTGAAATAAGCTTAAATATCTTTTCATATTTTATGCCCCTGAGGCTGAATATTTTTTTAAACCTCTTGACCAGGATAGCTTGTAGACAACAACTGCGACGCTGAGCCATAAAATCTGAATGGTCAAGCCTTTTAATATATCTAATGAAGAAAGTTTGCCCAAAAATAATTCTATTGGGAATGACAGAACATATCTAAATGGGAGAAAATCCGATACTTGTTGAATGATCTTTGGCATCATGACCAAGGGAATAAATTTACCTGAAAAGAAAAACATACAGACTCCAAACAACTCGAATACTGCTGCTGTATCATCTAACCAAAAAGCCCAAAAACCAATACACATATCGACAATAAACATTAACAAGGTCGATACACAAATCACGACTATAAATAGGAAAATATTCAAATAACCATTGAGGGGTAAATTGAAATTAAAACTCACTACTAAATAAACAGCAAATGGGAGTAGGTATGTGGTCTTAATAATTTTTTCACCGATATTGTTAGCAATCTCGTGAAAGATAAAAGGAACCGGCTTTAATAAAAAGGGAGAAATTTTACCCAACCTGATATCTGCAGATATAAATTGTCCTGCCCAAGCAGAAGTCCAAGTGCCGATAAGAATCACGAGAATAAAATATTGTATAAATTCAATTCTGGTCATCGGACTTGCAGCCATTCCAGAAATTGATAACCAGACAAATATGTTTATTACAGGTTGTGCAAGACCACTTAAGGTAAACAACAAAATATTTCCTCTGTATGTCAGAGTATCCAGAAAATAAACTCTCAAATATGCAAATAGTTTGCGCATGGAACTTATTTTACTGCCTTTTTGAGAGACTTGCCTGGAGTAAACCTAGCAGCCCGGTGGCCTTTGACAATCTTTCTGATCTTGGTTCCAGGAATAATTACTGGCTTGTCTTTGACAGAGACTACTTTGAAAGTTCCAAATCCAGACAAGACTACTTTTTCACCTTTGGACAAGGCTCTCTTTACTTCTTCCAAAAAAGTATCCACGGCATCGCGAGCAGCTTTCTTGGTCAAGTGCGCTTTGCGCGCTAATAATTCAAACATTTGTTGCTTGGTCATTTAAATTAATTCACCACCTCTCAAATATTTCCTATACATAGCCATAAATTAATTCATTGTTCGTCATTTGTCAACAATGAATAAAACTAATGACAACAAATTTAAACTAATACTAACGAATCAATCTGAGGATTAATGATTCTACGATAAGTTAAACGAGGGGTGCGAAAGTTGGCAATAATTCCTAATGGCAACTTACTCGATTTTAAATAAGAAATAACTTGACCGATATAATCTGGGGTTATTCTTAGGTCAGTTTTGGTTTCTAAAACAATTTTTTGATCTATAACAAAATCCAAGAAATGCTTTCCTACTTTGATATCTGAATATTCTACATCAACTGAAACTTCTCTTTGAAAATTTATATTTTGAATTATAAATTCTTGCTCGATAGCTCTTTGGTAATATTTTTCTTGGTATGAAGAACCCAATTTGGAGTGTACTTTAAATAGTACGCCCATTATTTTGTAACTCAATTCTGGATATATCAGATTGGCATTCGTTGCCATTCGTTTTAATTAGTTTAAATTAGTTTTAAATTCATTTAGCTTTAGTGATGTCTGTTGTCCGCACTTCGCGAATGGCTGTCACTTTGATCTGTCCTGCATACTGGACTTGCTTTTCCAGCTGCTCGCGGATCTTGGCGACGAGAACCGTCAGCTCTGAATCGGAAACCAATTCCGGCCGGACAATTATCCGGACTTCCCGCCCCGCTTGGAAAGCAAAAACTTCGTCTACACCCTTGAAAGACTTACCTATCTCCTCGATCTGTTTCATACGCTTGACATAGGCATCGTGTGGTTCATAGCGGGCTCCAGGACGTGATCCTGATATAGCATCAGCAATCCAGACGATTCTAGATACCGCGGAAGAAAATGGCTTGTCTTCGTGATGCTCAGCGACTGCAGCAATGGCAATAGGTGATATATTGTGTTTTTTTAATAATTCTACTCCCAGCTGAACATGTGTACCTTCCTCGTCTGTTACCACTTTGCCTATATCGTGCAATAGACATCCAAGTCTGACATTTTCCAGTTCTTCGTCCGACAAGCCCAAATCAGAGGCAATCTGAACACCTATTTTGGTTTCTTCAATTGTATGAATTCCAAGATTCTGGCCATAAGAAAATCTGAAACGATATTTACCAATCATCTTGACTAGATCGGCATCGAGATTAAAGACTCCACAAGCTGCACAAATTTTGTTG
The DNA here is from genome assembly GCA_030681075.1 of Candidatus Amesbacteria bacterium. Lineage (GTDB taxonomy): Bacteria > Patescibacteriota > Microgenomatia > CAZETR01 > Amesbacteraceae > JACRNA01. Next base: position 2,546 of record JAUXUE010000078.1, read on the forward strand.
CCTTCTTCGACCAAGACCTGATCGACTTGTTTGCGGGTTTGTGTGACTACGTCTTCGATTCTGCCTGGATGAATTCTGCCATCTTTCATTAAAATATCCAGACTACGGCGGGCCACCTCACGCCTCACTGGATCAAAGCTCGAAAGCCTGAGTGAATTGCCCTCTTCCATCTCGATTTCGACTCCAGTTGCTCTCTCAAAAGCGGCAATATTTCGTCCCCCTTGGCCAATAATAGATCCCTTGGCTGAATCATTTGGTAATTGGACAATTGAGACCGAATATTCGGCTGTATAGCTGGTCGCCCCGTGAGCCATAGCATCCACCAAAATGTCCCGAGCTATTTCAGATGCGCGGGTTGTATAATCTTCACGGGCTTGATTGAGTCTCTGGGCCAAATCATCGGCCAAATCTTTCTCGACTTCTTCTAGTAATAACTTTTTGGCTTCGTCCCGGGTAAGCGAGGCTGCTTTTTCTAATTTTTTGATATAATCATCTCTCATTCCTCGCTATTATACCAAGCTTTGACCGCCCTCTCAATGACCGAAGTCGAAAATCCTCTGGAATACAAAAACCTCTGCAATTGATTGCGATCCTTAAATATTTTCTTTTTCAGCATTGCCTTTTTGGCCAATTCGTCTTCATTAATATCCAAATCTTTCACTTTTATTCCTTTTCTGGCCAATTCTATCATCAAGGCTTTCTTGCCTTTGGGTTTATTTTTTGATCTTGAGTCTACAAACTCTTGGACAAATTTCTGGTCGTTTATAAAGTCCAGCTCTTTTAATTTCCCAATGGTTTCGTCTATCTCTAAAACCTCTTTTTTCTTTAAGTAGTCCCTCATCTCTTTTTCTGTCCGTGATCGGAACGACAAATAATGAAATGAGTTTTCCAGTGGAGATTTCTTATTCTTCATTGACTTCGCCCACTTGTTTTGGAAGTGATTTTTTTCCTTCGCGGACTATTTTCCAAATAGCATCTTCTATTTGTTTGGCCAACTTGGTATTTTCTGTTAAAACCATCCTCGCCGCCTCGCGTCCCTGGGCCAGGATTACGTCATTATGATAGATAAATGCTCCTTTTTTGGTCAAGATTTCCAATTCTAGACCAACGTCAATCAGCCCCCCAGCCCTGTTTATGCCGCCATCGTTTAAAATATCATACTCAGCCACCGAAAAGGGCGGGGCCACTTTGTTTTTGACTATTCTGGCCCGGTGCCTGGAACCGATGGGCTTGTCACCATCTTTGAGTGTTTCAATTTTCCGAGTATCAATACGAATTGAAGCATAAAATTTGAGAGCCATCCCCCCCGAAGTTGTTTCGGGATTACCAAACATGACCCCAATTTTCATCCGCAATTGATTGGTAAAAATTACCACGGTTCGGGATTTGGAAATGGCTCCGGTGATTTTCCGCAAAGCCTGGGACATGAGCCTGGCTTGCATCCCCATGACCGAATCCCCCATCTCACCTTCTATTTCCGCGCGGGGAACAAGGGCTGCTACTGAATCAATGACAATGACATCAAATCCTCCGGAGCGGATCAATGTTTCCACAATTTCCAAAGCCTGCTCACCGGTATCCGGCTGGGAAATATAGAGATTGTCTAAATTGACTCCAATGGCGGCGGCCCGTGAAGGGTCAAGCGCGTGCTCGGCATCTATAAAAGCAGCCTGACCACCTGCTTTTTGGGCCTCAGCAATACAATGCAAGGCAATCGTGGTCTTGCCTGAGGCCTCTGGTCCATAGATTTCGGTAATCCGGCCCCTGGGAAATCCGCCCACTCCCAAAGCCACATCAATAGCCACCGATCCTGTGGGAATTACCTCGACAGCCATTTTTTCAGCTCGGTCACCAAGCTTCATAATCGATCCCTTGCCAAATTGTTTCTCTATTTGATCCATGGCGATCTTGATCGCCTGCATTTTTGAATCGTTTGCACTTGTTGCCATATCAAACCCAAATATAACTCTTAATTGACAAATTGCAAGTGGATAAATATTTTTGTCTGGTATATACTAATCTTAATGCTTTATTCATTTGGACTAATCAAAGAAAGTTTTCGGATACTTTTTAAAAATATTGTTTATTTACTTAAGTTCTGGCTTTTTAGACTTGGTATACTTATTCCCCTACTTATTCCCTTGGGAATCGGAGCGTTTTTTTCTGGATTTCTCCTCTCCTGGCCACTCGTAGTTGGTGGAATCGTCACTCTTATCTTGACAGTTGTTTATGGGATATGGTTTTCGGCTTCGACTTTTGTAGTTACAAAATCCATGGTCGACAATGAAATTGTCCCCATAAAGACTCTCGCACAAAACAGCTGGCATCAGATGGGTAAGATATTGTGGACCAGCTTTTTGTCTGGTCTAATAATAGCCTTGGGAATTATTCTCTTGGTTGTTCCGGGAGTAATCTTTGCTTTCTGGTTTTATTTTGCAATTCAAGTGGCACTCTACGAAAACCTGAGTGGCAAAGCTGCTCTCTTGAGAAGTAAGGCACTAGTTAAGGGTCATTTTTGGTGGTTATTAAAGAATTTAGCAATTTATACTGGGGTAAGTTTACTCGTAAGCATGTTGTTTAGTTTTGCAGTGGGCTTAACACCACTTTCGGAAAATATCCAAAAAATAATTCTCTCTCCGATCAATATTATTGAGACAACTATAGGAATGATTTATTCTTTCCTCCTTTACCGAGACTTGGTCAAATCAAGCCGATAAATCCAAGCTCCGCAAACTTTCTATCATGCGCGAACTACTCCAAATTTTTTGAAGTCTCCCATAACACCATCAATCAAATCATAAAATCTACCCATCTTATTATTTAACTTGACAATATTCTCTTGTAATTCTTTAATGTCCTGTTTCATCAATAGAATTTCATCTTTCAACAACTGAAACTTGAGGATAATATCATTAATTGAAGAACTTACCATAAGACCACTATAAATAAAAATGTTAAAATACGCAAGTAGTCAACTCGGGGCGGAGTTTGACGGTAGAATGCGCCGATGGGGTCGGTGTGGAGGCAGTTCAATTCTGCCCGCCCCGACCATATTGCTTTTAGGATATTTGAATGAAATATTTCAGAATTATTTAAGTATAATTGGGTTTCGAGTTTCCGAATCATCTCTCATATCTTCTTCATGCAACAAGCTTTCGCCTCAAAAGGCGTGGCCTTTCAGAGTTATCCACATCTTACACAACTTTCTCATGGTCGTGAAATAATTGTGTTAATCAATGTAGTGAGGGTTTAGAAGAGCATACAAATGACGTTTAGTATCACCCATATATGTGCTATATGCAATAAGGAATAAAAATGCTTCTCGACCAATACTACCAACAAGATTTTGTCTCGAATCCTCGGGTTTAAAAATTACGCCAATTGCAGACGGGAAACTGGCAAGATCTTGTAAGGCCATCGTTCTCGAAACATTAATTGTGGATGGATTCAAACTTATTGTTATGTCATATCCTCGTACTGGTTGATATTCAGAGAAAATCGATCCAGGAGAAAAAGTAATAGATGTCCCAGAGGGTTGGGATAATAGAAGTTTAGAAGCAACTCCGATATTTTTTTTGATGAGTAAGGACATATAAACAAAAAGGCTGTTTTCCACCATATTTATCTCTTTGGAGAACTCTTTTGCCTTCTGGATTTGCCACCGGTGCCGATCATGCGCCTCTGGCGCTCGCGGGAATCGCGGGTCATCAGACCTGCTTTACGAAGCAGAGATTTGTATGTATCTTTGATTTCAGATAGTGATCTGGCAATACCAAGAACAAGTGCATCGAGCTGACCTTCTTTGCCTCCACCATGAACTTTGACTGAAGCGTCATATTTGAATAAATCGGTCACTATAAAAGGCAGGGAATAAATTCTCTTGGCAAATTCACCTGGAAAATAATTCTCGACTGGCTTGGCATTGACAGTAATCTTGCCATCCCCTGCTGTCAAATAGACAGAAGCTACCGCGCGCTTTCTGCGTCCTACTGTTTTTTTGATAATTTTAGGATTTGAAGTATTGTTCATATGGGTTTACAGAGCCAATAATTAAATGTAGACGAGTCAACATTTTGGCACGCAATTTGTTTTTTGGCAACATCCCGGAAATGGCGTGTTCCAAAAGTCTATTTGGATGAGCCTCCCGGACTTGGGAAACATTGAGCTTTTTGTATCCTCCGCCGAAGCCCGAGTGTCTATGATACAGCTTTTCCAATTCTTTTTTACCTGTGACTTTGATCTTCTCGACATTGAGAATTACCACTTGGTCTCCATTGTCCAAGTGCCTGGAAAAAACTACTTTGTCTTTGCCCATCAGAAGCTTAGCGACTGTAGTCGAAAATC
>JAUXUE010000087.1 GCA_030681075.1 Candidatus Amesbacteria bacterium
GGTCTTATCCAATCTACATCGTGTGGTCCGGAGGTAGGAGGATATGAATTATAGACAAACTTATCGTTTTCAGTGCTCGGCTTGTGATCTCTTCCTTGATCATTTACTATTACTCCAGGCAAATTGGCAATTCCCTGATATATCCACCAACCAAGACCAGCAACTATCACAATAATTAATATTATCCATTTAAGCATTTAATCATTTTAGCATTCCCTCTTGCCAAATATTTGGCAATTTAGTATTCTTTTTAGTGTCGTTTTGAAAAACCAAGCATACTGGGAGTAAATGGCGCTTGTGGTGGTGGAGATTTTCAGTTACCAGAAAGAAATTTCGCATGGGTGAGAACTGTAATCGGTAAAATTTTATTAATGAATGTCGATAAACCAAATATAGGTGGATCCGCAAGTTATGGAAAACTTGACGGAAAAGGTAATCTTTTGATTGTAAAACCAGATGACATAATTGAGGTTTTACAATAAAAAATCAAATAAATGACAGAGTATACGCACGTGCGTTGATTGTGTCATATTATTTATTACCTTTGGGCTTGAAAAACTTGAAGGGCGTCCCCCTTCAAAGTTATCCATATTGACAAAATGTGCGATTTTATATAGAATAAAGGATGTAATGTTACATTACATCCCAGAATTATGAATATAACGGACCAATTGCAATTACAGAACCCGTGGTGGACTAACCCAAATTATCAGCCCGCTGAGGCTCGACTGTCCAAACGGGAACTATTTTCTCAATTATTACACGATACTACCAATATTAAACAGATGGTAAGCTTAACTGGTATGCGCCGGACAGGTAAAAGTACTTTGATCCGCCAAATAATTGCCAGCCTGTTGACCAACACGCCGGTAACTTCAATCATGTATTTTTCTTTTGATGAGCCAACTGTCCGTGAAGAAAAAGATACTTTGGAAAAACTAATCACAGTTTATATACAAAATATATTGCGTAAGCAAATTCATGAGATTGATGAAACTTGTTATATTTTCTTGGACGAAATTCAGCTTGTGCCCTATTGGCAAGACATTCTCAAGCGCTATTATGATCTAAATTGGCATCTGAAGTTTGTGTTGACTGGTTCATCAAGTTTGTTTTTACGCACCAAATCCAAAGAGAGTTTGGCTGGGCGGATATTTGAAAAACAACTATCTCCTTTGTCGTTTGTGGAATACCAAATTCTTTCGCCAAAAGGTTCGTTTGAAGATTATTTGGATTTTGGAGGTTTCCCTGAATTATTGGAATTGAATGATCTTTCCAAAAAACGGGAATATTTGAAATATTGGATTATTGGCAAAATTTTGGAAGTAGATTTACCCAATCTCGGAGGAATCCGTTTAGTAGCTGATTTTGAACGTCTATTTTGGTCATTATTACCAAACACAGGTCAGATTATTCGTTTTCCCAAACTGGGGACGGATTTGGGTATCAAGCGAAATACTTTGTTTAGATATTTATCCCTACTGCAAGGGTCATTGTTAATCAACAGTGTAGCCAATATCGCCGGCAGTTTCCGTTCTACCAGCCGGACATTACGCAAGCTTTATCCGGCCAGCTCAAATTTCTTGGCATTGTCACCAACTGAGTCCACTCGGGGAGCCCAAGCTGAAACCTATGTTGCCCAAACTTTAATCAATAAATTTGGTGCTGTCAATTTGTATAATAAACGGGGGCAGGAAGTGGATTTCGTTTTACCGGAACAAAAATTAGCCATCGAAGTTAAATACCAAAATACAATCCACAAAGAAGACTATAAATTCTTGATTCAATTTGCCAAAGAAAAGAATTATCAACCACTCTTGGTCACCAAATATCCAGTTGTAGAGCCCCTGCCTGTTCCTACTGTGGAATTATCAAGACTAGAAAAATATATTAAATAACCTTCCCAGACTTGGTAATAATCCCTTCGGCGATGTTGCGGGGGACTTCTTCATAGTGAGAGGGCTCGACATAGGGGTTGGCCCGGCCTTGGGTAATGGAGCGTAATTTGGTAGTATATCCAGATAATTCTGCCAACGGTACAAAGGCATTAATTATAGTTAATTTACCTCTGGTTTCTGTGCCTGAAATCTGAGCTCTTTTGGAGGACAGATCGCCAATGACATCGCCCATATACTCCTCAGGAGTGGTCACTTCCACTTTCATTATTGGCTCAAGTAGACAGGGATCAGCATTTTTGGAAGCGTGCTGGAGAGCCATACTACCTGCAATTTTAAAGGCCATTTCTGACGAATCGACATCGTGGTATGACCCGTCAAAAAGGGTAATTTTACAATCGACCAAGGGATAGCCCGCTATCACCCCATTCTCCATAGCCTCCACAATGCCTTTTTCGATTGGGGTTATAAATTCAGATGGAATCGATCCGCCTTTGATAGCATTGACCCATTCATAGCCAGCTCCCCGTGCCAGAGGTTCAATTTTGATAAAACAATGGCCATATTGACCCCGGCCTCCCGATTGCTTGATATATTTACCCTCACCCTCTGCCAATTTTCGGACAGTCTCTTTGTAAGCGACCTGGGGAGCACCAGTTGAGGCTTCCACTTTAAATTCGCGCTTCATCCGGTCGACAATTATTTCCAAATGTAGTTCTCCCATGCCGGCAATAATTGTCTGACCTGTCTCTGGATTAGACTTAATACGGAAAGTCGGATCCTCGTCGGAAAGTTTACTTAGGGCATAACCCATTTTTTCTTGGTCAGACTTAGTCTTGGGTTCGATAGCCAAGGAAATAACTGGTTCAGGAAAGGAAATCGATTCGAGGACAATTGGATTGGCCTTATCACAAAGTGTATTACCGGTCACTGTATCGCGAAGACCAACCAGAGTCACAATCTCTCCAGCATATGCTGCGTCTATTTCTTCGCGTTTATTGGCATGCATCAAAAGCATTCGCGAAACCCGCTCTTCTTTGTCCTTGGTGGCATTGTAAATAGCTTGACCACTCTTGAGAGTTCCTGAATAAATACGGACATAAGTCAATCTTCCCACATGAGGATCGGTCTGAATCTTGAAAGCCAGGCCACAAAATGGTTGCTCATTTATCGTCTGCCGGACCACTTTTTCACCACTTCTGGGATGGACACCATTGACATGATCGACATCGACGGGAGATGGTAAATATTCGACTACTGCATCCAAAAGTGGTTGGACACCTTTGTTGCGAAGCGAAGCTCCAGCATAGACAGGCACTAGTTTGTAGGCAATGACCGCTTTGCGAAGAGCTATTTTTAATTCAGCAATAGTTGGTTCTTCACCATTTAAGAATTTAGTCAAGAGAGCATCGTCAGTCTCAGAGATTTGTTCGACCAGCTTGGTTCGCCACTTTTCTACCACATCATGCATATCAGCTGGGACTTCTTCTTCGGTAAACTTGGCGCCTGTCTCGTCCCCGTGCCAGACTATGGCTTTACGTTCGAGAAGCAAGACTACTCCCTTAAACAAATTTTCGGCCCCAATAGGATAGGCCATGACAGCCGGATTGGCTCCAAGTCTATCGATGACAGCTTTGATAGTACCTTCAAAATTGGCGCCAAGTTTGTCGACTTTGTTGACAAAAATAATACGTGGCACTTTATATTTATCGGCTTGTCTCCAGACAGTCTCGGTCTGAGATTGGACAGTTTCCTCTGCATCCAATACTGTCACTGCGCCATCGAGAACCCGCAAGGATCTTTCGACTTCGGCTGTAAAGTCCACGTGTCCGGGAGTATCAATAAGATTGATGCGGGTTGATTCATTGCCCACTGGTGAATATTGATCTTTGACTGTCCAGAAAGTGGTGGTAGCAGCCGAGACAATCGTAATCCCTCTTTCTTTTTCCTGCTCCATCCAGTCCATCTGGGTATCCCCTTCGTCGATGTCACCTATTTTGTAACTCTTCCCGGTATAAAACAAAATACGCTCACTAGTGGTCGTTTTTCCAGCGTCAATATGGGCAATAATGCCAATATTCCGCACCCGATCGAGCGGTATAGTCCTGTTAGTCGTTTTAATATCACTTGCAGCCATTGCTTGCAAATTGTATCAGAAGTCCCTCACTCCCACAATCGCTAATCGTTATTGTCAAGTTAGCACTCGTGAGGTACAATTGCTACTATGAGTTTGCAAATAGACCAATCGGGAAAAATAGAAGATACTACAAAAGACACTGTGATTGCATTTTCCAATGGTACATCAGAATCGGTGTTTGTATCCAAGAAAGTCAAACGCCAAGTCCAAGAATATTTTAGAAAAATTGGAAAACCAGAATTATTTGTAGACAAAACCTTTTCAATTGTTGTTTACTTCTTAATTTGTAATATAAAACCAATACAAAAAATAACCATCGATTTGGAATACCCAGGACGGGACAAATTTATTACTACCATGATTTTAGATTTATTAAAAGTAAACAAAAAGTTAATTCATGATATAAATTTTGCTAGAATAGGAAACAAACCAAAAGCACATTA
>JAUXUE010000091.1 GCA_030681075.1 Candidatus Amesbacteria bacterium
ATCTGGTTGATATATATAATTTAGCATCAGTGTATTGCCAAGCATCGTTTTCAGAAGGATTTGGCCTAAATCCCTTGGAAGCCCTAGCCTGTGGGACGCCAGTTGCTTCCAGTAACCGTGGCTCTCTTCCAGAGATTTTGGGTGCAAATGCTATATATTTTGACCCCAATGATACTTCTCAAATAGCCGATGCCATTTTGAAGGCTAAAAATAGTAAAATAGACTTCAAATCAAATTTGAACTGGGATAAAACTGCCAAAGAAACGTTACAAGTTTACAAATCAATCGTCACTGAAAACAAATAGCCAATAGTTTTCATTGACAGTGAAAACAAATTGTAGTATATTCATATTATAATGACAAAACAATTATTAGCCTCAGTTCTCAAGGAACAATATGAGTCTTTTCAGGTTAAAGAGGTGGGTGTCGAACGGGAAGTCCTTAGCCAGCTTGACAATATACTCATAAGCCCTCAAATCACAGTCATATCTGGTTTACGAAGAGTGGGCAAATCTACTTTACTAGCCCAACTAGCGAAAAAATTCCTCAAAGACGGATTCTATTTTGTCAATTTTGAAGACGAACGATTACTCCATTTCCAAGTACAAGATTTTGATTTATTACACGAAACTTTAATAAGTCTATATGGTGAAAAAAAGACATTTCTTTTCGATGAAATTCAAAACGTACCCGAATGGGAACGCTTTGTACGTCGTCTACACGATCAGGGTTACAAATTTATAGTGACAGGCTCAAACGCTTCATTACTGAGTCAAGAATTGGGGACTAGACTCACTGGTAGATATATAAGCGTAGAACTTTTCCCTTTTTCGTTTAGAGAATACTTAAAGTTTAAGAATATTGATATTCCAGATATGAAGGTTTTAACTACAAAGCAAAGGGGAATGTTTCTAAAGTTCTCGAATGAATATCTATCATCAGGTGGTATACCGGATGCATTAAAATATCCAAAACTAACGATTCACAAAACTCTGTATGATGACGTACTATATCGTGATATTGTGACACGTTACAAACTGGATAATGTAAAAAGCTTAAAAGAGTTAGCTTTTTATTTAGTCAGTAATACATCTTCTTTAGTTTCTTTTAACAAACTCAAAGAACTTCTAAAGCTTGGTAGTGTCAATACAGTCAAGAGTTATATCGACTATTTGGAAGATAGTTGGTTGTTTTTTGTGGTCAATAAATATGCGTATTCAGTAAAAGAGCAACAAATTGCGGCCAAGAAAATTTATAGTATAGATACAGGTTTATCTCAGTCGGTAGGGTTTGGTTTTTCAGAAAATAAAGGTAAATATATGGAAAATATGGTATTTTTACATTTACGACGCAAATTCCGAGAAATTTACTATTTTAAGACAGTTCAGGATTATGAAGTTGATTTTTTTATACCTCAGGAAAATATAATGGTTCAGGTATCACAACATCTTGACCTGCTCGAAACAAAGGAGAGAGAATTGAGAGCACTTGTCAATGCATCTGGTGAGCAAAAAAAACCTGCCAATTTAATTATTGTAACCGAGGGAGAAAAGCAAGTTATCAAGCGAGAAGGATATAATATTGAAGTTGTACCATTATATGAATTTTTACTAACGTGACTATAAAAACAATATTTAAATACATTCTCACCTGGCAGATGGCCATAATAATTATATCCGGCTTGGCTGGTTATTTTTTACCTCTACCTGATACTTATTTGGGTGGCGCTACCCAAGCTTATGTGGAAAATCCGCTACTTTATTCCCGGGCCAATTTTGATGGCAATCATTATTTGACTATTGCCAAGAGGGGTTATGGATATGCCCAGCAAGCTTTTTTCCCTCTTTATCCAAATCTGATCCGCTATTTTTCCAAATATATGCTTCCGGTTACCTCAGGAGTGGCCATCAGCATGGTCAGTTTCTTTATCGCCATAATATTTTTGGTCAAGCTTGTACAATTGGATGACAAGGATCCAAATATTGCCAAGTGGACGGTTATTAGCTTGTTGGCTTTTCCCACAAGCTTTTTCTTTGGCAGTGTCTATACCGAAGGCACGTTTTTAATGCTCATAGTTCTTAGTTTCTATTGTGCCCGTACCAAGCATTGGTGGCTAGCCGGCATTTTTGGTGCTCTCGCCAGCTATACACGATTTGTGGGAATATTCTTATTACCTGCATTAATATTTGAATGGTTTGAAACCTCCAAAAATAAAAAAGACTTAATTCCAATTCTACTCATCCCTCTGGGTTTATTAACCTACATGCAATTTTTGGATAAGACTACCGGTGATCCGTTGGCATTTGTTCATGTCCAGAAGTTATTTGGTCAAGGGAGAAGCGAAAAACTTATTTTGCTTTATCAGGTCTTCTGGCGCTATGTAAAGATGGTTTTGACGGTCGATCTGAAAAACCCAATATATCCAACGCTTGTTTTGGAATTTGTGACAGGAATAGCCTTCTTGTGGGCTTCTATTATGGTGGCTATCCGCCAGCGCCGGTCTTATGCCGTCTTTGCCATCCTTTCTTACCTTGTACCCACCCTCACAGGAAACTTAGTGTCTCTGCCCCGTTACATTCTGACAGCGTTCCCTTTCTTTATTGGCTACGGCCGGTTTCTGACCCAAAATAAACCCCGCCGCCAGATAATTCTGACAATCAGTATTGTATTGGCATTTATTTATCTCTCCATGTTTGTCAGGGGATATTGGGTAAGCTAGTAATATGATTGAAAGACTAAAGACCTTTTGGAGCAATGATACTGTCCGTGGATCAATGCTTTTTTTTACAGCAAACATGATTTCGGCTTTTGGCGGTTTGCTGCTAACTATAATAATAGCCAGATTAATGGGTACAAGTGAATACGGAGTCTTTGGAACGTTAATAGGTCTGATGTATTTTTTGGTAATTCCTGTCGGGGCACTAGATTTACTTATTACCAAAACAGTATCTTCTTTTTCAAAAGTCAAAGTGTTTGGTCAAACTAAGTCATTTATTGGATTATTAGTTAAAAAAACGGGAATGATATTTTTTGGTTTATTCTTATTATTATTAGCTTTGACAATACCATTAAAAGAATACTTACATATAGAAAGTGCCTTTAGCCTAATTTTATTATGGATAATTGTCTATGTTTCGATTGTGGGAACAGTAATGGCATCGACATTAAAGGGATTGTTGAATTTTACTCCAATCTCGATTAATCTCATTTTCTCAATGGTGGTCAGAATAGTAACTACTGTCCTTGTTACATATTTTATATTTCAATCGCATTTTGGTGGATTGTGGGGTCTTGTCATCGCCGGTATTTTTGGTTTAATGCTCTATGGCTATCAATTAAGTAGTGTCTGGAGATCTCCTGGTGAAAAACTCGACAGAAAAAGTATGGGATTAAAAAAGCTCGGAATCATATCTTTGCTGGTATCCGGTGCGTTTACCGCCATGTATTCACTGGACATGATTTTTGTCAGACACTATTTAAGCGGATTTGAATCAGGAATTTACGCCTCTTTGGCCACGGCGGGAAAGATGATATTTTTTGCAATTTCCCCGATTGCGGTATTGGTGCTTCCGATAGTTTCACGAAAAGCGGATGAGCCTTCTACAGCCAGGAAAAATTTACTTATTTTGACAGTGCTATCAGCTTTGATTGGGATATTTGGTGCGACTGCCTTTTTTATGTTTCCCAAGTTTATTGTAAATACAATCTTTAGTGACAAATTTGGACAGGCTTCCATTTTTCTGCCGGTATTTGGTTTGGTGATGTTGGCTTACTCGCTATCAAACGTATTTGGAGGCTTTTTAATAGGATTAAACAAATATAAATCAGTTTGGATTGTTATTAGCGCATTGATTTTGCAAATTATACTTCTAAACATATTTCACCAAAATATATTTCAAATTATTATTTCTATGGGAATAGTCTTTTGGATTTTAGCTGTGATATTATTTAGCTATTGCTGGTATGCGACAAGAAAAACAAATTGATTTATCGGTGGTTATGCCGGTATATAAACAGGAAAATAAAGTGGTGTCATATCTTAAAAATTTAGATAAAATTTTGGCAGGATTAAACATAAATTATGAAATTATTTGCGTAGTAGACGGCTTTTTAGATAATACTTTTAAAAATGCAAAAAAATACGTTAATAAAAGAATTAAGATAGTTGGTTACGAGAAAAATCAAGGCAAGGGCTATGCGGTCAGATTGGGAATGTCCAAAGCGAAAGGAAAGATAATAGGTTTTGTAGACGGGGGGTTTGATCTTAAATATTCATGTATTTCTTTGGCCTTGGAGCACATGAAGTGGTACAACGCTGATATTATGATCGGGTCCAAACGTCATCCGGCATCCAAAGTAGAATATCCTTGGCCACGACGGATTTTATCGTGGGGTTATCAAATAGGAGTGAGATTACTTTTTGGGATTAATATTAGAGATTCACAAGTGGGGATTAAATTTTTTAAACGCGAAGTGATAAAAAAAATAATGCCTAAACTTTTGATAAAGGAGTTTGCTTTTGATATCGAAATATTAGCAGTTGCCAACAGAATGGGTTTTTCCAGAATTTACGAATTTCCTATAGAGTTGGAATTGGAATTTGGGACATCTACAATCGCGTCAATAGGATTTTTCAAGACTATCTGGAATATGCTTTGGGACACCCTGGCCGTCTTTTACCGCCTGAAAATCCTTCACTACTACGATGCGTAATTTTTTAATAACCGCTATATTATTTTTTGTTTTAGTTCCCGGAGTATACGCTTCGGAAAAATTTATCACTATCGTAAATCCGGTCAGAATTTCTGTTTATAATCCTGATCCGGTGGCCAGTATCAAGGCTCAATATGGAGTAGTAAGTAAGTTTAATTTGCCGGCAACTTGGTTGTTGACTTATGATGTGTTAAATCGACCAGAAATAGTCACCGAGCTTAAAAAACTTTCATCCAACCAAGAGCTCGGAATTTTCTTGGAGATTACTCCTGAATTTTCTAAAACAGCGGGAGTCACATATCATAATACCGGTTCATGGCATTTTGCCAATGCGGTATTTTTGTCGGGCTATACTCAAGATGAAAGAATCAAGTTTGTAGATACGGTATTTGCCAAGTTCAAAGAGCAATTTGGTTACTACCCGATTTCCGTGGGAGCTTGGTGGGTAGATAGTTTTTCTCTGCAATACATGCGCGACAAATATGGGGTCATCGCCAACTTGGGAGTGGCCGATCAATATTCAACCGACAATTATCAAGTCTGGGGGACTTATTGGTCCACCCCGTATTACCCAAGCATTATTCATGCCGGTATTCCGGCCGGAAGCGTGGACAATAAAATAGGAGTAGTTACCCTGCAGTGGGCTCCGCGCGAACCCCGCCGGGGCTATTACAGCAGTCTGTACAGCACCCAGGATTATTTCACTACACCAAAGCTGGATATCAATTATTATGCTCAGCTTATAGATCTATTTTCTCAAGTAACGGTAGGCTTGGAGGGCGATTTCACCCCCGATGCTTACCGGGGTGAATATACTAAGCAAATGCAGGTTGTGGCCCAAAAAACCGCAACCAAAGTGACCATGGGCCAATTCACCAAATGGTACACAGACAAATTTCCGGATATATCGCCTGAACAACAAATCGAGTCAGATGGCATGAGCTGGTATCAATCGCCTTTTTATAGATTAGCAATCGATAAGACAAATAACAAAATAATTGATTTTAGGGTTTACCTATCAGATTTGCGTGAGCCGTATTATTTCTGGCCAAACCGGGAAAAAGACTTGCGCATCAATATTCCGTCCTTAATTGATTCTGTCCAAGATCCTTCAGAAGTCTGGAAAATTACTGATCTAAATATCAAAACTACTCCAAAATATTTTGAATCAACAAACAAACCACCTCAAAGATTTTTCAAGTCAAAATTAATTAAAATTAGCCAAATTAATAATAATTGGCGGGTAGAAGTAAATATGGAAATAGAAAATCTGAAGGACGGGGTGACATTTAGCGATTGGAGTCTGGAAACAAAACACTTACTTAAGGCGCCCAGAACACTTATTAGAACCATAGTCTCTCTTAGTTGGGACAAATTCAAAAAAGAAAATTACTGGATTTCTCCGGAAGAGTTAATTGGTCTGGAGAAATTAAGATTAATGCCAAAGGGTAAAGTGCTAGTTTACGATCATGAATGTTTGCAATGTGAGTATTTTGGAAAATCCAGACCAGCGGTTTTTGGTAATTACAGGAACTATGTTCGTAAATATTCTCAGAAAAAGATTGTTTATGACAGCGAGATAATTGATTCTAGGGATCGAAATATTGTTAATGACAAACTAAAGTCAATGAGAATAGATTATATATATTTAACCAAATATGACCCTTCTGAATTTTTGAAACTTTCTCCTGGTGATTATGGTGTTGAAAAAATATTTGAAAACGCCGTGGTTCAGATTTGGAAAGTAGTAAAATAGCTTCATGAATATTTTAATATTATCTTGGAGGGGGCCTGGGCATCCTTCGGCAGGAGGGGCAGAACAATCCACTTGGCAGCATGCCACAGGCTGGGTCAAAGCCGGACATGAAGTAACATTATTAACAGCGGCATTTGTTGGTTGTCAGCCCAAAGAAACTAAAGACGGCGTTAACATTTTACGCTTAGGGGATCAATTTATTGGAGTTCGTTTAGTGGCGTTTTTTTGGTATTGGTTTGGCAAACACCCAAAGATAGATCTGGTGGTGGATGAATTCCACGGGATTCCATTCTTTACACCAGTCTGGGTCTTCAAATCAAAAATCCTAGCCTACATCCACGAAATAGCAGGGCCGGTTTGGCATCTCAACCCTTGGCCCAGGCCTTTTAACTTGATTCCAGCAATTATTGGTAAGTACGGAGAACCCTGGATGTTTAGGCTACTCTATAAAAATATTCCCTTTATGACCGTATCAAATTCTACCAAAGAGGATTTACAGAAATTCGGTGTCAAGAATATAACAGTAATTCACAATGGGGTAACTTTGCCCAAAAAACTGCCAAAACTAGACAAAGAAAAAATCTTTACCGTAATTTATTTGTCTGCCTTGGCCAAAGACAAGGGGATAGAGGACGCCATAAAGGTCTTTAATCTACTAAAGACCCAAATAAAAAACATACAGTTCTGGGTAGTGGGTAAAGGGAT
>JAUXUE010000095.1 GCA_030681075.1 Candidatus Amesbacteria bacterium
AATTTCTGCTGCTGATGGCAACCGTAATCCCAAAAAGATTTATGAATATACATATGTCGCAGCCAACAACCGTTATGAACGTCATGAATTGTCGAACTTTAATTATGCGGCACACATTCTCTATCGAACTATTCAAAATTCTTTTGATGGCACTCTCGACGATGGCCATACGCCATATGGCATGCCCGATTGGTCACAATCTATCCTCAAAGGTGTCCCTGGAGCTGCTCAGATTATCCCTCGTGTCTTTAATACTGTCCTCCATCCAGTACTTAGTATTGCCAATAGTATTAACGCTGTCATGACACCCATTCATGCATTTTGGGGTTTGAAAACTCATCACATTCTAACAATTCCCAGTGATGATCTGGATTATTGGTACAACAAGGGTACATGGCCAGCCAGAGCAATCATTAAAATGCCCATTGTTGTCGCTCTTCATGTCTTGGGGCGGATTGATTATCTGGCTTCCCGCGAGAAATTGGTCTTTTATGCCACACAAAATTTGTCTGGATACGAATTGGCAGCTGAGATAAATAAAATGCAAGGAACATGGCTCGATCTCTGGAATATCGTCGGAAATACGGTATCGGGAGTAGCAGGACTGATACTGACACTGGTACTTATTGGCATTGGATATAGTCTTGCCTGGCCCCACTTATCCGTACCAGAACTCGGTAGAACCTCAGATCTACAAGGATATAAGAGCGGTATTCTAGGTGCACTAAATCAAACTAGTACTTTTAACACGCTTGCCAAATCTCTTCTTTCTGGATTGATCACGACAATAATGCTAGGCTACCTCGTGCTTCTTCCACTACTAAAACCCAAGGTTAACTTAACTTATTCCTATGAACTCGATCCCCAGACTGGTCAGGAAGTGGAAGGCATGTGGATCGGAGAAGGCTTTTCCAAGAAATTTAATGGCAAATTGGAGAAAGGACAGATCCCGGGACTGAAAAAAGACAATCGAATATTTGTGCCAATATCATATTTAATAACGGGTGACCCGGGATTGCTCGCAGACAAAGACTCGGCCAAATTGGCTACAAAAGATGTGGGTGGTATTGCAGCCAATATCGCTGAGGCTGCACGGAGTACTCGAGACTCATTTAAACAATCACCTGAGCTAGAGACTATAAATGATGCGTTTATAGCAGGACAACTAATTGAGGTTTTTGACGATGGACCGATTTATGAATACCAAAGCACCAATCCCGATACTTCTCGTTTTGACTTAAATAGAAGGCTCAATGAGCTTCCTGATGATAGATATGTACGCATTACAATTCCCGGTGCACCCATCACCTATCGGACTTTCAAAAAGGCAGTCGGTTTTCAGCCGCATTCCGGTAAATGGGAAGAAGTCAAGGCTCCGGCTCCGGTACCTGTAATTCACATTGGATCTACGTTTCTGGCCAATAAAACAATTATCGAAGGCTTGAAGCGAATGAATATCAAGTCAGGAATTCATACCAAACTTGATGGTCGTGAATTTACAGGCATTCCCAAGAATAGATTCTTGACTGCTGATTTTTATAATGACAATGTCTGGGAAGTGGGAGAAGTTCTCAAATTGACCGTCTTCAATGCAATTACTCTGTCAACTGATGACCATTATTATCAAGTTATACTAGATCCCAAAGGTCACAAGATACTGGTCTACAAAGGTACCTCAGCTCCAGTGATTGTTCCAGTCGTCATTACCCCACCAATTGCCTCCCCACTTGTTGCGCCATATGTTGCACCAAGCGCACCTGTTCCATCAGTTGTCACTCCCCCACATGCTCCTATTGAAATTACACTTCAATCAATAATAAATACATTTGATCCGGTTAATAGTACCTATTTTGCAAAAGTTCCAATCAGATCTATTAAATTCTGGGGTGAAAAAACCTATAAAACTATCCAAATTAAAAGTAAGGCTGATTTAAAAAACGCTGTTGATATTTGGGTTATAGGAAACGAGATAGGTTATACAACAAATTATCTGTTTAATGATAAAGGTAATTTGCTGGGTGAATATGATGGATATTTATTTGACTTTGATCATCGAACAAATCTTCTTACTGTCGGAAAAGGCGGAGCTTCTTATCCTGTGATACTACCATCTGGAAACGCCGATGCTCCGACAGGTTGGGGAATTTTAGATTCTGGTGAATGGGCATTTACTGCAACGAAAGATGGAGTCGAGACAGCACTAGGAATCAATCTCCCTATATTTATCGATATGGACATGGTTGAAAATATCTCAATTAATGATCCACTAATCAGCGACAGATTCTTCAACAAAATTGTGGGCGCAGATGGAAACATGTATTTTGTCGAAAATACAAGAACAGATTTACCCAACGCAGGAGGTGGTGGATCATCCCCAAGGAAACCAACTATAAAAATTAATACTGGAGCCAAAGCCAAAAAACAAGCTAAAACCATTCCCGCTTCCCAAACAAATATTAATACCAAACAAATCCATATTTATGGTCACGAGGGGTTGACTGATTCGCAGATTCTAAATAATCTTATTGGGCTTAAGGGAACGGTAGAAGTTAGTGGCATATCAGACTCGGTAACAATTGACAAGGCTCTAATCGCCAGATTTTATGCAGAAGAAAATATTAAATTTGTAATTTCTGAATCCAATGGCAACACTAGAACAATTTCAAGAAATGGGGATACAGTAACAATCACTACTCAAAAAGCCCAAAAGCCAACGCTATTACATAGTACTTCTAAGTTTTTAACAAATATTAAACCAAATATTGATCGTGGAATTGAAATTGGTAGAAAAATAACAATTGGTGCTGGTATCGGAATCGCTATTGTTGTCATCTTTGGTAGTGTGGGAATTATATTTGGAGTGGCTCTTCAAACATTTGGTGTTATTAATGTATTAAGCGGAGTTACCGCAACAGTAGCGTTAATAGCCGGATCTGTCTTTGCATATTTCAGACGTGGAATGCTTGTACAAACTATTAGGCGACATTGGAAAAAGGCTGTTTTGGGTACATTAATTACCATATTAATCGCTGGTACAATTTGGCTTACTAGTATCGTTGCTACCTTACCAAAGCCAGAAATTACATCCACATATACACCCACTGTCACAAACACATTTACCGCCACACCCACCAAGATCTTCACTCCATCTGCCACAGTCACTGTGCAACCCACAAATACCAATACGCCCACTGTCACAAGTACAAACACCCCCGTTCCACCGACAGCCAAAGCAACAGAAAAACCCACAGATAGTCCTACTGCTATACCATCAAAGACTCCAAGTAAAGCTCCAGCAACACCTTCGTCCGTCAATATCGATCTCACTATTAGAAAACCCAATATTCCAGTAAATTATACAGGTCAAACCGATATTACAATTAATATCACAAAAATTTTCTCAAGTACTGGACCAGTTTCTAATCCAAAGCTCTTACAACTAAATTCCCCTAAAGATGCAGCAACCATAATCCGCGATATTCAGTCTAAGGCCAAAGAACAAGGTTTTACCGGAAAAATTTCGGTCGTCTTCGGAAATGAACCAACCAGTGAAGAATCCGGATATTTAAAAAGATTGGCAAATGAACTGAGTGGATCTGGAATCGATACATCTGCTATAACACCAGCTGGTAGTAGTCTTCTTGATTCATTCTGGGTGCTATTAACAACTCTTTTCCAAAAACCTCAAGCAGCCAAGACAGAGCCTGATCAGGCTGGAGGTGACATATCTGCTCTTATCAAAGCCTTCCAAGCCCACCGCACCGAGGCACAAGAGAAATTTGATAATGATTATCCAGATGGTATGGAAAAATTCCTTGTTACCGCAACTGATGCTCAAAAAGCTGATCTAAAAATTCAAATCGGACTTGAGGATAAAGGGGATGGAAATTGGAGTTATATAGGACTTGATGGAAAAACAAACAATATCAATGTTTCTACTTATGGAGGTGGATTGCCATTAGAATCGGTGAGTAATGAGAATGGTACCACTTATATACCTGATAGGAGACCAATATCATTAAAACCTGTTGCACCAGCAATCCAATCTTCTGGCAAACAAATGCCCGTAAGTAAAAAATCAGAATTATTAGATGAACAGTTTGAAGACTTGAAGGAACTCACACCACCCACAACGCAACCGACAATCGCAGAGGAAGTAGATGCTGCAGGTCAACCATTAAGCGAAGAAGAGGGCTTAGCTTGGCTGGAATCTCTGAATCAAAGACAGACCGGTGGTCTTGACCATGTCACTCCAACTGAACCAATTGAATTTAGCGATCCACAGGAGACTGTCCCCGCGTTCGAGGCTCAAACACAAGTTCCCCCAACACAACTTGTTTCAAGTCCTATTCTTTCAGTCAATACAGTATTTGAACTAAACAATTTAGTTATTCCCGATGATTTTTCTAAACCACCAATTAGCACAAAATTTGGGCAATTGATCGTTAATTTAATTAATGGTGCTGGGAAAGCAGAATCCAACTCGACATTAATGCAGAAAAAAGTTTATACCATTGATCGGGCCTCATATACTGCAGAAACGATTGGAAAAGCTTTAACAGAAGACATGGCATATTACGGAGCCACTATTTATATCTACGATTTTCAGAATACGCTGGTAGCGACAATACAACAAAAGATGACTGGTGACTTAGTCTATTTTGTTATTTCTGGCTCTAATGAAAGCGCTCTCTTTGAATCTCAAGTACCAGCTAGAATAACCGGTAGCGAAACGACACTCCTTGAATTAAATGGAAAAGTTTATGACGAATCGAATCAAACGGACCTTTCAACTCTAAAATCATTGTTTTCTGCTTCGAGGCCATCTAATTATTCCCTTAGTCGTCATTCAATTGATCGTTCTTTGGAACTTTTTAGTATATTTTTTCCCATCCGGATCACTGACTTAGATAATAATAATAATACAGTTACTGTTAAACTTGAAAGGCAAAAGGGAAGCTATGTTTTGAAAATAGTAATAACTGGTTCACCTACCAAGAGACCAACTACTCTCTCCGGTCTAAGATATCTCGCATATGACAGCTCTGACCTAGAGGAACTTGCCACACTTATTCTGAACAGTCTTGAGACAGGAGACATTATCGACGTGCAAAGCTATGTACAAAATAACCCCAAACCAAATACAGCAGTAGACCTAAACTACGTTGTTGATCAGATTGAAAGCATTCAGGCGAATCATCTAAGAGCTATTCATATCTACAAAACAACTGGTGAAATAATTACGATTCAGAATAGGAACTCCTACCCGACGTCTATATTAGACATCACACGATCTTCGAGTTCACCATTAGCCCCTACTCCTACGGCCCCTGAGGACAGAGCAACAGCTAAACCTGAATTTAAACTCGAAATTGAAGCACCTGCTCCCATACCAAGAGTTATTCCGTCAATTCTACACGTAAGTACTCTTGCTGAGGTAAATGACTTAGAGCTTGATGTTAATAATGAAAAGGAGGTTCAGCATTTTGCCAATTTACTAAACAATGAGCGTAAACCTGGTTATACTATTCCGTATTTTGAAGATTCAAAATTATGGCTTGATGATATTTCTCTCGAATCACTTCCGTTTTACATTAGGTATTATGTAGGCTCCATAAATTATCTTATTCTTCAGGATGGTAATGGAAAACCCATTTATTATATTTACATAAACGATAAAATTCGAGTAACAACGGCTCCACTTTCAAAAACTGATGAATCTCAGTCTGCCTCGTCAATAACCCAGCTCACAACTCTCCCAAGTATAGCCCAAAGAGAAGGAAATCTTGATAAAGTCGAACCAACTCAACCAATTGAACTTAGTGTTCCTCCAACGACTGTTCTCCCATTCAATGCTCAAGTGCCAGTTCCTCCAACCCCACTTGTTTCAAGTCCAATTCTTACAGCTAGTGAGCCTACAACCGTTTTGAATGCAACAACTATTGAAGAACTCGCTGGCTTGCCGTTTACACCTTGGGAACCAGCAGAAGTTGAAAACATTATCAAGCTTCTTCAAGAAAATGGACCGACATATGATAACGTCAACAGAGAATTTAAAGATAAGGCAAGTTTCTTGGACAAACTGCCATATTCGGATACAGTTCAACGTTTGGTACTACATATAGGTGCTCGCGGAGAAACCGCAAAGTATATAGTCTCGTTTAAACTTGGAGAATTTGATACTCTTAAAAACAGGCACCGTTTAATAATTATTGTCAAAGTGCTGGTTGTTGAGAATAAAATATCTGGAAATGAAAATTCGTTAGCTGAATTAAATGGAAAAATCTATAGTGCTTTTAATAACACAGACAAAGATACTCTAATCAAATTAGTCAATCAAGAATTACAAGCTAACTCAAAGATGGAAAAGGGAGATATGTGGGACCTGAGATTCAGAAGAACAACCGTTGAGGAGTTTGTAGCTTCACTTACAACAACTGATAATGTATACCTATATATTTCTGACGTTATCAAAGACAGAATCATTATAAGTCTTCAAACTGTTTCGCAACCCGGCCAGGATCTCGTCCGAACGCTTCGGATAAATATAAAGAAATCAAAATCTAATCCCTTAAAACTAAAACCAGATCCAACGGTAGTCAAGCTTCTAACACCAGTCCATTCAGTAAACATTTCCGACTCCCCTATCCTCAGAATACCCTGGTATCGCAAGGTGGATATCTTTTTTAATTCACTGAAGTACGCTTTCAAGCTTGGGTTTGACAACTTACCTACGATCAGAGCAATACTCTATTTTGCAGAGTACACACCCAACGCATGCGGAGAGTGTAGAGTGTTTGTAAGAAATAGTCTGGATCAAATTTCTGTTTCAGGCAGATTCAAAAATACAGCTTTAATTACAACGCTGAAAAATCACCAACACATTGCAGGAAACACACAAAAAAACGTAGCAGAGTTGTTTGGATTCTCAGAAAATGGTCAAAACATGGTAATTATATATGGACTTCTTTACTTAACTACACAAAAAGCAGTGATTATTGACAAGCTTCCAGAAAATGATGTTGATCGTGCATACAATGTTTTCTCGGTTTCATTAACTCGTCTCAGAAATTCAAAAGATGATAAATTTACCAGTCTTGTTTCTGAAATAAAGGAACCGGTTTCTAACGCAATTAGGAATGCAGTAAAATCTCTTAAATTTAATGGGCAAGATGTACAAATAATAAAAGATAGTCCAGACGGACACCTAGCTCTGATCTGGGGATCTAGAGCAATA